>NZ_JBFRUJ010000049.1:0-57680 GCF_041474575.1 Vibrio sp. 10N.222.51.C5 | reverse complement strand
CGGAAAGCCGCGATGAACCAGAAAAAAGCGGTAGGAACAAAAAAGCCCTGCAAAGCAGGGCATGATCAATGTTTGTATCTACTCGGGAGAGCTAGATTTACTCGATAGAGCTAGCTGTAAGCACGCGCTACACGTCCAACGCAATCCAGTTTGTAACTCTCAGCGTAAGCAGGAATGAATACCGATTGGCCTTTCTCTATCACGCAGGTTTCGCCGCATTGGTGAGTGAGCACCATGGATTCGTCGAGTGGTAATAGGATCTCGGCACCTTCGGTAGTGATCTGTCGTTGATGTGAGTTTTGCACGATAGAGAACTTAAAATCCTCGACTGGAATTTGGTATTCCATCACATCACCTTGCTCTATCGGGCTGAGCAGCAATCTATCCGCAGGCTTTTCATTGAATTGAGTACAAGAGACTAATTCATTGATATCCATGTACTTAGGCGTCAACCCTGCGCGAAGTACATTGTCTGAATTCGCCATCACTTCTAAGCCCGTACCTTTAATGTAAGCGTGCGGTGTCTCGGCATCAAGATACATGGCTTGCCCTGGTTTTAGGGTAATCACGTTCAACAGTAGCGGAGCAAACAGGCCTACATCACCCGGATATTGTTGTTCCAACTCTGAAATCAATTGGAACACAGGGGTATCTGAAAGCTTGGCCTTCATCAGTAACATGGTCAGCGCCATGCCTTTTTGTTCACCTTGCAACGACAATAAGCTCGCGAAGAAGCTGGCTAATCCATTGGGCGTTTGGTCGCCCGCGAGGTCATTAACCATAGAGTTTAGCTCTGGAATATCAAGATAATGGAAGTGCTCTAGGATCTCGCTGATCGACCTAAAGCCATTCATCGCGGTGTAGTCGGTTAGGGCATACACCAGTTCTGGCTTGTGGTTGGGATCTTTATAGTTGCGGTTGCCAGCTGTCATCGGAATGCCTTGCTGCTCTTCAAGAGCATAGCCAGATTCCGCTTGTTGCTTGTTCGGGTGAACTTGAACAGAGAGCGCTTTCTCCGCCGCTAACACCTTAAACAGATACGGAAGTTCACCAAAACGACTTGCGACTTTCTCGCTTAGAAACAAGTTTAGGTTCTTGGAAATAAGGTTCGACAACGTGGTTTGCTGACCATTGTCAGTGACCATCGAACAACCATTAGGGTGAGCGCCCATCCAGATCTCCGCTTGCGGCTCACCAGATTGGTTATCAATACCAAACAGTTGGCTGAACGAAGAAGGGCTACCCCATGCGTAGTTCTGAATCACGTTGGTCATCGGGTAGAAAAAGCGTTGTACGAACGAATCGTTCGCTAAAGAAAAATCAGACATCGAAATCACCATGAAGGGAAACATGGCTTGAGCTCTATTCGACCTATTTGCAACTAAAGTATTAGCGACTAAAAAAAGGAGAGTAGAAGGGCTCAAGCCATTGGAGTTGAAATGGCTTAAGCCGCTGCTGTCGTTAGCTTGGCTTTGCGTAGATTTTTAAGCGCGATACAAGTAACCGCAGTTACACCCGCACCAGATGCCATGCACAGCAGTGCTAGCAGTGGGTAGTTCATTGCGCCAAGTAGAGCGACCACTGGACCACCGTGAGCCACGCTGTTGGTAATACCAAACGAGAACGCCATTACCGCAGCTGTCATTGAACCAAGCACGTTGGCAGGGATAACCGACATCGGATCTTGAGCCGCGAAAGGAATCGCACCCTCAGAGATACCCACTAAGCCCATTGCGCCCGCTGCTTTACCCGCTTCAATTTCAGAAGATTCAAACAGGTCGAACTTGCGGCCAAGTCTGGTCGCGATAGCCATGCCTAGTGGAGCCACAGGAATTGCACACGCCATCGCACCCATGAACTGAGTTTGACCGCTGGCAATCATGCCGACTGAGAATAGGAACGCCACCTTGTTGAACGGGCCACCCATATCGAAACCAGCCATGCCACCTAATACGATGCCAAGCAGAACCACGTTACCTGTACTCATGCTCGTTAGCAGTGCAGTAAGAGCATCCATCAGCCCAGCGATAGGTGCGCCGATAACAAAAATGAACAGGCCTGCGATGAATAGAGAACCAGTGATCGGAGCGATCATGATAGGCACAAGCGGTTGAACGAATTTGTGGTAGTTAAACGACGTAATCCATTTAACGAAGTAGCCCACTAAAAGACCAGCGATGATTGCGCCAATGAAGCCTGTACCTGCGTCAGCGCCATAGAAAGAACCGTTGTTGGCAATCCAGCCGCCAATCAAACCAGGGGTTAGAGCAGGGCGGTCAGCAATCGCGTAAGCAATGTAGCCGGCTAAGATTGGGATCATCAGGGTGAAGGCAACCACACCAACTTCTAGGATTTGGTTCCACATGCTGCCAGCAGGAATCGCCATGCCAGACTCACTTGGCTCACCACCAATGGCTAGTGCTAAGGCAATCAAAAGACCGCCTGTCACCACGAATGGGATCATGTGAGATACGCCATTCATCAAGTAACGGTAAAGGTCTGAACGTGCTTGCGAAGCTTTCTCTGCAACAGATTGGTTGGTCGGTGCTTGTTCAGCTTGGTAGCTAGGTGCATTGAGCGCTTGCTGAATCAAGCCTTGCGCGTCTTTGATTGGCGCTTTTACGTTGGTGCTGATAACGCGTTTTCCGGCAAAGCGAGCCATGTCGACCTGTTTGTCACAAGCCACCACAATCGCATCTGCGCGTTCGATCTCTTCTTGAGTTGGGCTGTTCTTTACACCAATAGAACCGTTGGTTTCGACCTTGATGTCGTAGCCAAGAGCCGCTGCCCCTTTCTCTAGTGCTTCGGCTGCTAAATAAGTGTGTGCAACGCCAGCAGGGCAGCCAGTCACGCCAATGATGAAGCCTTGTTTCTCAATGTTGGTTTCCGTTTCTGATGGCTCAGGTTTGCTAAGCAGTAGTTCTAATGCTTGTTGTTCAGATTGAGCATTCATGAAGCTTTCGATAAAGCCTTCTTCAATCAGTTTTGAAGAAAGTTCTGCCAGTACTTCGATGTGGTGATTATCGCCGCCATCAGGAGAGGCAATCATGAAGAATAGTTTTGATGGCTGGCCGTCATCGGCGCCGTACTCGATACCCTGTTGATGGACACCGATAACAACCGCGGGTTTAATCACCGCAGCGCTTTTCGCGTGTGGTAGAGCAATACCTTCTTCAAATCCGGTATTACCTTGTTCTTCACGAGCCTTAATGTCGGCAAGAAACTGTGCTTTGTCTGAGATTCTGCCTTGTTCGTAAAGCACGTCTATCAGCTCTTTAAATACGTCTTCTTTTGAATTAGCGCTAAGCGAAAGCTTAATCAAATCTTGATTGATCAATGTCGTGATCATAATGAACCCCTACTCTGTTCTTATTTTGTTAGGGTATTCTGGAATCTACGGCTTACCTTCTGTAGTGAAGAAAAAATGCATTTACTGGATGATTGTTGCGTTATAAATGGAGTGTGATTTTGATCGGTCGGACGGGCGGTTTTAGCCCTATATTGACAAGGTTTGTCGTACATTGAAGCTTTTATTTATAAGGGCTACAGCGTGTTTTGTTATCTGGGGAATTACGTGCCTCATTGGTTTCTGTACTGGAAATTTATTTCTAAGACTGGATTTTTGTAACCTAGATCTCAAATTGTGATTTTGCTCAATAGCGCTATGTTTCAGTAACAGGTATATCTATTTCCGTAGCCTTATTGCTGCCCATAAGAGTTCGAATAATGATATTTCATGACTTAATCTCGTCGGTGTTAAATGAGCGAGAACCGTTTCATAACATCTGGTTTGCTGGAGATTTTCACACGCCATCCGCTTGCAGCTATCAGGTGAACTTTCCACGTTTAGAGCTGGTGCTAGATGGAGAGTATGTCAATGAAATGGAGAGTCATGATCGCAAGATCACCAACGTTATTGCCAAAGCCGGAGACGCGATTTTCATCCCACCCAACTGCTGGAATAAACCTAACTGGGATACTGACTGCTCGGTGCTGAGCATGTTGTTTGGGCGTCGTCAGCTTGGTTTAAGCTTAGTGAGTAAGCGCAAAGGGGAAGAGAGCTTTTACGATATTCAAAAGCACAGTATTCAGACTCGATCAGGGTTTGCGATTGATAACATCTTGGAGGCGCTTAGCTCGTTAGCGAGAGAGAGCAACAAGCAGCCGATGGATGAGTTATTACTGCAAGCTCTGCTCCAATACAGCAAGACGATGTTGGATGCGCCTGTCGAGAAATCTCACAGCCGCGTGCAGGATGTGTATCAAGGGATTTGTATCTACATTCAAGAGAATTTCCACCGTCAAATCACCCGAGACAGCATTGCCTCACGCTTTAGTATTTCATCCAATCACTTGTCGCGAATGTTCCGTCAGCAAGGCCACATGACGCTGGCAGAATACATCACCCGTGTGCGAATCGACCGCGCTAAGTTCATGCTCAAAAAGTACAACTTCAAGCTCAATGAAGTGGCATTACGTTGCGGCTTTAAAGATGTGAACTACTTCTGTCGCGTGTTTAAGAATCGCACAGGAAGAACGCCGACCGAATATCGTGGTTCAATCTAATATCCCTTCTAATTACCTTTCTGACCAGAGCTTATACGACCTAAATTTGTATGACTAGATCACCACAGTGAGCTCTGTGTTGTGGTGATCAATTTGCTTTGTGTTTTCCTCTGCTGTTTATTTCTACACCTTATTTCCAAACCTATCTTTAGGCACGTTCTCTATTTATCCCGTTTCACTAAATAAACCCAATTAATAACATTAAGGGTTCGCTTTGCGAGTTGCTTATTATTTTTCGTTGCCTATTTATTGAATTAAACGTGTGAGAGTTGATGTATTAACGCGATGCATTTAATGAATGCTAAGTAAATTAAAAACAACTTATCGAGACGACAAAATCTTGTTATTGTTGTCCAGTTTACTGATTGAAATGTTTATAAGTTATTGATTTTAAATGTTTACTTCGATTCGGCTTATTCTTTATTTACTAACGTGTAATTCATACCTCGAAATCAAATATTCAGGTTTATACGCCCCATCACAACCTTGACTTATAATACTACAAATTAAAAATTCTATAGATAATATGCTCTTCAGATATTCATCATAAAGAAGACTTATACATGGAACTCAATACTCTGATCGTAGGAATTTATTTCCTTTTCCTTATCGCAATAGGTTGGATGTTTAGAACGTTCACCAGTACAACCAGTGACTATTTCCGCGGGGGCGGTAACATGCTTTGGTGGATGGTTGGCGCGACTGCGTTTATGACTCAGTTCAGTGCTTGGACCTTCACTGGCGCAGCGGGTAAAGCGTATGCCGATGGTATGGCTGTCGCGGTTATCTTCTTAGCGAACGCATTTGGTTACTTGATGAACTACCTGTACTTTGCTCCGAAATTCCGTCAGCTACGCGTAGTAACGCCAATTGATGCGATTCGTATGCGTTTTGGTAGCTTCAACGAGCAAGTGTTTACTTGGTCTGGTATGCCGAACAGTATTGTTTCTGCGGGTATCTGGCTGAACGGTTTGGCGATCATCGCATCGGGCATCTTTGGCTTCGATATGACAACCACCATTATTCTGACGGGTCTTGTTGTACTTGTTATGTCGGTGACAGGCGGCTCTTGGGCGGTTATCGCGTCTGACTTCATGCAGATGGTTATTATCATGGCGGTAACCGTAACGTGTGCTGCAGTGGCTATCGTACAAGGTGGTGGTGTTACTGAAATCATCAACGATTTCCCTGTAGCAGAAGGCGCATCATTCGTTTCTGGTAACAATCTGAACTACGTAAGCATCTTCGGAATCTGGGCATTCTTCATTTTCTTCAAGCAGTTCAGTATCACCAACAACATGTTGAACTCTTACCGTTACCTAGCGGCAAAAGACTCAAAGAACGCGAAAAAAGCAGCACTGCTAGCATGTATTCTGATGACCATCGGTCCAATCATTTGGTTTATGCCACCTTGGTTCGTAGCAGGACAAGGCGTTGACCTGGCAGCACATTACCCAGATGCAGGTTCTAAAGCAGGCGACTTCGCTTACCTTTACTTCGTAGAGCAATACATGCCAGCAGGTATGGTAGGTCTTCTAATCGCAGCGATGTTTGCGGCAACCATGTCTTCTATGGACTCAGGCTTAAACCGTAACTCTGGTATCTTTGTAATCAATTTCTACCAACCGATTCTTCGTCCAAACGCGACAGAGAAAGAGCTGATGATTGTGTCTAAGTTGATGTCTACCTTCTTTGGTCTTGCCATCATCCTTATCGCGCTATTTATCAACTCGCTAAAAGGCTTGAGCCTGTTCGACACCATGATGTACGTGGGCGCATTAATCGGCTTCCCAATGACCATCCCTGCATTCTGTGGTTTCTTCCTTAAGAAGACTCCGGACTGGGCAGGTTGGGGTACGCTAGTGGTCGGTGCGATTGTGTCTTACATCGTTGGTTTCGTGATTACCGCTGAGATGCTACAAAACTTGTTCAACCTAGAGCCGCTAACGAGCCGTGAATGGTCTGACCTAAAAGTAGCAGTAGGCCTGATTGCACACTTAACATTTACTGCTGGCTTCTTCATTCTTTCGACTCTGTTCTACAAACCACTGGAAGCGTCTCGTCAGAAAGATGTTGATACCTTCTTCAACAACCTAGCGACACCATTGGTTTCTGAATCAACAGCACAGAAGAAACTGGATAACAAACAACGCCACATGCTGGGCTCACTGATCGCAGTGTCTGGTGTGGCAGTGATGGCGATGTTTGCTCTACCGAACCCATTCTGGGGAAGAATGATGTTCGTACTGTGTGGTGGTATCGTGTTCATCGTTGGTTTGCTGTTGGTGAAAGCTGTAGACGACTCGGTTGAGGATGCGAAACAAGAGAAAAAAACAGCTTAAGTTAGCTAACCAGTTAAACAAGTAATTGAACATAAAACGGCTGAGCTCTAATGCTCAGCCGTTTTTATTGTGTGAGAAAAAAAACGAGCTTAAAGGGTTGGTTAGACAGTCTGTTTGAGCTAGAGGAATTTAGATAAGACGAGATGAGATATACATTAGAAGAGCTTGTAGGTCGACACTGCTTCGAGTCTTTTGCAGACGTTCATTGACCTGATCGTGAAGCAGGTTTCGAGTTAGGTTGGTCGCCGCCACAATGTGCTCTCGCTGTGGCTTGGTTGGCAATACCAAAGCGATAGCTACATGCACTTCTCCGATACGTGATGCCCAGTCAATCGGGTCGTCACTGACGATGACCGCAATCGAGAGATCTTGAGTCGATTCAAACATCACATGCGGCAGTGCGATACCCGGTGACACGCAGGTTGAAGAGCGTTCCTCTCGCTTAATAAATGCCAGAATCAGTTCATCTGGGTCTTCTGGATAAACAAGGTGAGCGAGCCCTTTCAAGCATTCAAATTTGGTCAGTTGAGTTTGCGCCTTAGCGTGGTGCCATTTGATATCACAAGGTGGGCATATCTGTGGCATTCGCTGGATTAAATCGCTAGAGAATTCATGGTTCACTTGCGAACCAACCATGTCGTAATGCTCTGCAATTACGTCTTTGAGAACGAAACAGGCCAGCTCCGCATCAATACCAACCGCGGTTATCTGACACAAATCACCACGAAGTAAACCCACTTGCAGCATCGCGACGGATTTGGAGAGATCAGCGGTTCGATTTTGAGTGATGTTGATAATGCGGATGTTGCTTTTGAACTTCTTCGCTAAGCGAGTCAGGGGCTGCGCGACATGTGAGTTTGCGGCAGGATCGTTAACGAAGAAGGTGATCTGGTATTCGTTCATCAAAAGTTTAAGTTCGACAATGCTTAATAAAGACTTTATCGACACTCAACAATACCTCTTCCATTGGAACAAATACGGTTTTAGCTGGGTCAAATCGGCTTGGTTGTTCGATGTCGATATCAGAGACGATCAACACTTTGTCTGCGAGGGTAATATCTTGGGCGGTCAGTAAGTTTTCAATACCCATAGCGCCTTGCGTCTCTACCTTTATTGAAACGTTGAACTTAGGGGCTGTTTTATTTAGAGCATCAGCTGCCATATAAGTATGCGCAATGCCTGTAGGGCACGCAGTTACCGCTACAATTCTCATTATTATTCTCGGCTTAATCTCGTCCCTGTTACGTTACATAAGCTACCTTTCAGAAGCTACTTTGCACAAGCTATCTTGCATGGGAACTCCAGTATGGAGATCTCGCATGGGAGAGGGACGATATTGTTATGGGTTCTGTGGATTTTATGGATTGGCGTTTTTTATTCCAAGGTGAAAGTCACACTCTGAGTTCTTGGTTACAATAATCCAGTTAATGCACCTTTCGTCCTATATATTGAGTGCCTTCACACCGTTAATCTTTTCATCTTATTAACCTTATCACTTACGTAATTACTTCAGTCTGAAATCAGGCGAGGCAGAGCAGCATATGGATATCACCAACATTATCGAGCCCGAGATCATCTGCTTAGATTTACAAGCAGACTCAAAACAGGCGGTATTTGAAGAGCTTGTTGAACTGCTCGACCGTGCCGGTAAGCTCTCTAATAAACGTGAATTCATTAATGATATCTGGAAGCGTGAAGCCATCGGTAATACAGGCTTTGACGATGGTATTGCGATTCCACACGCGAAAAGCAGTGCCGTAGCTAAACCTGCTGTGGCGGTAGGTATCAGCCGCTCTGGCATCGATTATGGCGCAGATGGCGGCGAGCTGTCGGATGTGTTCTTTATGCTCGCTTCCCCAGACAACAACGACGACCACCATATCGAGGTTCTGGCTCAGATTTCGACCAGACTTATCGAAGATGGCTTTGTTACAAAATTAAAGGCAGTGGAGTCAGTCGAGGAAGCTCAAGAGCTGTTTCTTGAATCTAATTCAGAATCGTTCGATAGCTACGCCTCTAGCCATCATGAAGTGTATGTCGAGCCGCTCAGTCCTTGGGCGCAATCTCTTAATCGCCTCAAAGAACACTTGTTATACGGCACCTCACATATGATTCCTTTCGTGGTTGCAGGTGGTGTGCTTTTGTCTTTGTCGGTGATGATGTCGGGTCATGGCGCAGTACCTGAAAGCGGTGTTCTGGCTGACATCGCACAGATGGGTATTGCGGGGTTAACCCTGTTTACTGCCGTACTAGGCGGCTACATCGCCTACTCAATGGCTGACAAACCGGGTTTAGCGCCCGGAATGATTGGTTCTTGGGTTGCGGTCAATCAATACAACACAGGGTTCCTTGGTGCGATTGTGGTCGGCTTTTTCGCAGGCTTTGTGGTTAATCTACTCAAGAAGATCAAACTGCCAGACAGCATGATCTCGCTGAGCTCGATCTTCATCTATCCATTAGTCGGCACCTTTGTAACCTGTGGTGCGGTGATGTGGGTGATTGGCTCGCCGATTGCCCAAGTGATGCTAGAGATGAACCAAATGCTTACTGGTATGGCAGGCTCAGGAAAAGTGGTATTGGGCAGTATTTTAGGTGCAATGACGGCCTTTGATATGGGCGGCCCAATCAATAAAGTAGCAACGCTGTTTGCCCAGACTCAGGTGAATACTCAACCATGGTTGATGGGCGGTGTTGGTATTGCGATTTGTACACCACCACTAGGCATGGCACTGGCGACTTTCTTATCGCCGAAGAAATTTAAAAGAGACGAGCGTGAAGCGGGTAAAGCGGCGGGCATCATGGGAATGATCGGCATCAGTGAAGGCGCGATCCCATTCGCAGCAGCCGATCCAGCGCGCGTTCTGCCTGCAGTTGTTGCAGGTGGCATTGTCGGTAACGTGGTTGGCTTCATGTTCCATGTAGTGAACCATGCACCATGGGGCGGCTGGATTGTGCTGCCAGTGGTAGATGGCAAGATTGGTTATATCGTCGGCACACTAGCAGGTGCTCTAACGACAGCCCTGATCGTGATTCTTCTGAAGAAGAACGTGGTCGAAGGCGAAGCGAATTCTAATCAGTTCATGGGGAGCTCGGTAACGGAAGAAGGGCAAGCGGATGTATTGGCGATCACTTCGTGTCCGTCTGGTGTTGCCCACACTTTCTTGGCTGCGAAATCGTTAGAAAAGGCGGCGCATCATCTTGGGGTTCGGATTAAAGTCGAAACCCAAGGTGCCAACGGAATAGGTAATCGCATTACCCAGAAAGACATTGAAAAGGCGAGGTTGGTGATCTTTGCTCACGATGTGGCGATTAAAGAAGTTGAACGCTTTGCGAACGTGAAAACGCTAGATGTCAGCACCAAAGAGGCGATGCTTAATGCTCAGGCGTTGATCATGAGAAAGGTGTAACTCTTTAAGCCGCAAAGTTTATCATCTATAAAGTTAACTAGCTCAAAACTAAAAAGACTCCGCTCAGGCCGGTTAAGGTGAAAGTGGAGTCTTTTTGTATCGCTTTCTAATGTATAAGTTCAGCCCTCAAAAAGGGTGGTACTTAAAGACGTCTTCAACCATTGAGTTGAGCAAATCGATATCGTCACAGGTTTTGGCGTAGGTACGCAGGCCTGCTATTTGGACCTGAACATGACGAGCAAGTTGAGTCGGTTCGCGCTCTTTGCTTATTTCACCCAATTCTTGTGATTCTGCAATCAGCTTGGCGAATTCACCTTCCATGATCTTGAGTGATTTCTTTGCTTCTGCTAATAACTCTGCGTGTTCATCAGTTAGCTCTGCGACCGTTTTAGCCAACATACACATGCCATTTGGCGAACTTTGTTTCGATTCGACAACGGCGCGTTTTACGAAATTTTCGAGCGCTTTGATAGGCGATTCGGTTTCACTGCGGAAGCGGTTCAGGTTGAGGATGCCAAGTTCGGTATAGCGAGCAAGTGTCTCTTTAAACAAACCTTCTTTGCTGCCGAACGTCGCGTAGATGCTGCCCGGACGCATATCAATCACGTCTTGCAGGTTGCGCATAGAAGTCGCGTGAAAGCCCTTTTCCCAATACAGGTTCGTTGCTTTATCTACTACGTCTTGTCTATCGAACTTAGCGGTCTTAGCCATAACATCTACTTTATTAATCTGAACATATGTTCAATATTTTATGCTGAACGCCCGTTCTAGTAAAGGTGTGTTTGGCTGCTTTACATAGGCTTAGAACATCAAAGAGTTAATAAAACATCCCGATCATCAGGAAATTATCTTAATCATCAATCACTTCTACGGTCTTGTGCTGAGCACCGTAGTAGGTGCCTTCATCGATGGTGTACATCAATGTTGCCTCGCACTCTGGACAATCGAATTCCTCATTGGGTTCAATGGCCGCTTCTTCTACCCATTCCCAACCGATATGTTCTTCGCAAGCGGGACAATCCATACAATATCTCTCATTTGTTGTCGCATATTTATTGCGAATCTCTAATTTAATAATTCGGCATTATACATATTTAGTTAACGAGGAATAGACAGTTAATCAGCGCAGAATAGGGAGTTGGTTAGTTGTGAATCAATCGCTGGTGAGCGTTGAATCTATAGTTAGTTCTGAATATATCGTTTTCTCTGAGCATATAATTGGTGCAGGCCTACCCCTTTTGGGTAGTTAAAATGTGTCATATTTCAGTCGCTTACGTCAATAAAATGTTGTTGCACGTGTTTTTGGTATCGTTAGGTCGCTTAGCTAACAGTTTTATCGGTAAATCAATGTATTTTGTAAGGTTAAATGTTACCTTCATCGCATCGCGATCTGTGTGGCATGGTAATTGATGCACATTGATCAAGTTGAATAATTATACAGTCACAATTGAGGCGCATCTTATTAAGGATGTGCGAGTTAGATGACTGAAAAGATTTGTTAGCTGCTAGGGAAATGATAATGAAATTAACCGATATGTCTTTTAAGCAAAAAATCATCGCTTTGCTTATTTTACCGATCTTGGGATTTCTATGGCTTAGCGTTTCTGCGATTTCAAAAGGCGTAGAAACCACCAGTGAATTGTCTTCATTAAACCAACTTACCCGTTTGTCGGTTGTGTACAGTGAACTTGTGCATGAGTTACAAAAAGAGCGTGGAATGACGGCTGGGTTTATCGGCTCACAGGGCACTAAGTTTGTCAGTGAACTACGTGCACAAAGAGCCAGTGCAGATAATAGACGTAATCTGAAAACCGAATACTGGCAATCTGCTGAAATCGATTTACCGCAGATCACTCGGCTGAACACTGAAATAAGCCAAAGCCTAAATCAAATTACTTCTATTCGAAATCGAGTGGATTCTCAATCGATTCCTCTGTCTGAAGCTTTGGGTTACTACACCAAACTTAATGCAAAGCTGCTGAGCGTATCGGCGTTAATTGCTGAGCTTAGCTCTGATGCTACCATCACCACAGAAACCATCGCTTACTACAACTTTTTACAAGGTAAAGAGCGAGCGGGTATCGAGCGTGCTGTCCTCAACAACACTTTCTCTAAAAATGAATTTGGCCCAGGCATGTTGGTTAAATTCATCTCTTTGGTGACTGAGCAAAATACCTACTTCTCAAACTTTGAGGTATTGAGCACCCCAGCTAACGTTCGTTTCTTTGAACAGCAATTGAATGATCGTTCGGTGGCAGAAGTAGAAAAGCTTCGTGGTTTGGCTGAATCTAAGATGAGCGGTTTTGATGTTGATCCTGTGTACTGGTTCTCGCAATCTACCGCTCGTATTGTTCAGCTAAAGAAAACAGAAAACCACCTAGCAGAGTCACTTATCGCACTGACAGAGAAAAAAATGTCAGAGGCGCAGTCTGCGATGATGATGAGTATAGGTCTGTTTGCCTTGATTACTTTGTTCGCGACCTTCGTGAGCTATAAGGCGATCAGCGACCTGACGATGAGAGTAAAAGATCTTACAGTGATGTTGTCTAAGGTTCGTAATGACAACGACTTAACAGTTCGCGCTAAGTTTGTTGGCAACAGCGAGCTTGGACTGATCTCTTCGGCACTCAACGAAACGCTAGAGAAGTTTTCGAATGTCATCGATAACTTGTCTCAATCGAGTTTGACCTTGGCTTCTGCCGCTGAAGAAACCTCACAAACCTGTCACTACAATTCGAACACGCTAGTGCAACAACAAGACCAAATTGGCTTGGTTGCAACGGCGACAGAAGAGCTATCGGCAACGGTGAACGAAGTCGCGGCGAAAACACAGCAGACAGCTAGCTCCGCTAAAATGGTCGATGAGCAGTCGCAAGAAGGTTTGAGTACAGTTCAGGATTCTTATCACTCGATTGAAAAACTGGCAACTGAAATTAATGACCTCGCTGAAAAGATCACGCACCTACACGAAAGCAGCAACAACATTAACAGTGTGATTGATGTGATTAAGTCGGTAGCAGAACAAACCAACCTACTTGCATTGAACGCGGCAATTGAAGCGGCTCGTGCGGGTGAGCAAGGTCGTGGATTTGCGGTCGTTGCCGATGAAGTTCGCACGCTAGCGCAGCGCACTCAACAGTCGACAGCTGAAATTGAAGGTTTCATCAGCTCGCTACAGTCTGATGTGCAAACCGCGTTTAATGTGATTGATAACAGCCAGAAGATGTCATCTAAAGCGGTTGAGGATTCAAAAGAGGTGGAACACACCTTACAAGGTATCTCAGCATCGGTAAGCGAGATCTTTAGCATGACAGAGCAGATCGCAACCGCAACCGAAGAGCAAGCGGTAGTGACTCAAGACATTGCTCAGAACGTAATGGCAGTAGAGCAGAAGTCGACAGAATCTACGACAGGTGCAACGCAAATAGCTGCAACAGCCAAAGAACAAGCTCAGTTAGCAGCTTCATTGAAAGATATTGCGAGTACGTTTAAGAGCTAACTAGCAAGCACTCCAATAAGAAGTAAAATGCCCGTTAGTCTCTACTTTTAATAGCAGGACTAACGGGCTATTTGTATCTGCTGTCTTCTAAATGGCAACAGATAGTCCATTCAATGGGGATCTACCCCATAAACCAAGACACGAAAATCAACGCACCAAAACCAAATGTCGCCATTAATGCCGTGTCGCCACCGGCTGCTGTGTAGCTGCCTTCGGTTTGTAGGTGAGGGAAGTCAGGTCTGCGAACCTTAACTACCATTGCGAGTGGGCCCCAGATAGCTAGGAACACCAGGACCATGCCTGCATAGTCCAGCATGCTTACAAACTGGCTAGCGAACAGCTCAGCTAATACCAAAGGTAAGATGAAGGTTAGCGCATAAGCCAACGCTTTGTTGTTGGTCACCGCATCTTTGTTTTGGTCGTAAAGCGCCATCGACACGCCGAGGAAAGAAGTCACCAAGGCCAGAGCAGAGAACAGAGCGATCACCACTTTCAACCAAGCAGATTGGCCGCTGAACGCAGAGATCAACTCAGAGATATTGTGGAACTGGCTTATCGCGTCTGTGCCAAGGTTGCCGATAATCGCGAATAACCAAGTTAGGTAGCAAATTAATGGAATCACTGAGCCTAGCAGAATCATATTGCGGATCTGCTTTTGAGTTGCTTCACGGTTGTAGATAACCAGTGACGGGATCACCACCATAGAGGCAAAGCTAGTAAAGATAACTGCGCTGTATTGCACCACGTCGTTGGCCGTGTATTGGCTGGTTTGAGTTAGGTAATCAAGGCGAATGTTGCTAAATAATGACGCGATAACGATAAACAGCATCACGACCATCAAGATGAATAGCCCGCGATTCAGTTTGTCGATATAAGACTTGCCCGAGACGACGATAGCACCCATCAATAGGCTGAAAATGGTATACGCAACGGATGCTGATACATCGACACCAACGTCGAGCAGTAGCTTATGAATGATGTCACCGACACCCAAGATATAAGCGATGAGCATGCACACCAGCAGTAGGTAAAAAAGTGCATTGATAAAGTGTTTACCTTTGCTGCCCAGAGTGAGGTAAGCAACACTGCTCATGCCACTGTTGTCTTTGGTTTTAGTACACGCTTCTGCCAGTAGGAGTGCAGAGTAAGTGGTGCCGATAAAGATAAGTAGCATCAGCACTGAGCTGATCATGAAGCCAAATTGAGCCAACACCATGGGAATAGCGAGCATGCCTGCCCCTAATGCAGTTCCTGACAGAATCAAAGAACTGCCGAATAATTTCATATTCAAGAAAAACAACCTCAAGCGATCCAATTAAATTTTGTTTGGATTGTAAATAATTGTTTCCAAGACTAACAAAATACTCAGTAAAGTTAGGGGTTAATTTCTAATAAATTTTGAATTTTTCTAAAAAATTTAAGCAGGAATTTCTGGTGTATATGTGTGGTTGATTTAAGTATTCACTCGGTGAGTTTATTTATCGTTTAGTTAACGTTCGTCCATTATTGAATGATTTAGAAATTGGCAAAATTCAGTTAAAAAGAAGTATGTTTATGAGCTAATTGTTTTCAATTCATCAAGTTTAATACTTCTCCTTTCCTGAATCCCGTTCAGGCAATGTCGATGACTAACCGTTCTATGGGTAAAAGACACGCTCAGATCGCTTTATCAATTTGAAGGTAAATAGGTAAAGAACGAGAAAAGTGTCGAAAATTCTGTTGACCTGACTACAACTTCATAGTTTATCTTTACTACTGAAATGAGGGAGAAGTGGATGTATCGCATATCTGAATTAGCGGAGCTCGTTGGCCTGAGCCGTTCAACGCTTTTGTACTATGGAAAGTTGGGTTTGATAGAAGCTCAACGCACCAATAATGGTTATCGAAGTTATTCCGAACGCGACTTGCAGCGTGTGAAATTGTTGCAGCAGTTACAAGCGGGTGGACTGACGTTGAAAGAGTGTCAGGCGTGTTTGGATGCCAAGGTTGACCGCTCCTTGTTACAAAACCGACTCGAACAATTGGACGAAGAGATCGCTCAGAAACAGCGTTCGAGAGATCTTTTATCGGCCTTGTTAGGCGAGAGTGGTTTGCAAGATTGGCATGAATCGATGGACAAGGTGGCGCCTGATGCGCATCTCGATTGGCTCATTAAGCAAGGCTTTGATGAGAAGCAAGCACTGCGACTGAAATGGCTTTCAAAAGACATGAACGATCATGACCAGTACATGGCGGATTTTGAGGTGATCTTTGAGGGTTTACAGCGTTTAGGGCCAGGAACAGCGGAAGATACTTTAGCGGCGTTGGTACACGTTTCGGTTTCTCCTAAACGTGTGCTTGAGATCGGTTGTGGTAAAGGTATTGCCACCTCTGTGTTAGCGAAAGCCTTAGTAGAACATCAAGTGGATGTGCAAATAACGGCGGTAGATAATGATCAACCGAGTTTAGATGTTCTGACTCAGCAAGCACAGGTTCTTGGCTTAGAAAGCAACGTCAAAACCGTATGCGCGAGCATGATGGATCTGCCGTTTGAAGCTAAGTCGTTTGACCTAATTTGGTCGGAAGGCAGCGCTTACATCATGGGTGTTGAAAAGGCGCTAAAGCAGTGGCGAAATTTACTCAGTGATGACGGCATATTGGTCGTTAATGATTTGGTGTGGAATACCGAACAACCTAACGAATCGAGCAAAGCGTTCTGGCAAAAAGAGTATCCAGACATGACGACGGTATCCGAGCGAATTAAACAGGCACAAGCTGCGGGTTATGAAGTCTTGGAGCACTTTGCACTGAGCGATGCTGGTTGGCTTGCGTATTACCAGCCCTTTCAAAAGCGAGTAGAAGCGCTTAAAGCAACGATGCCGAACTCAAAAGCGCTCGTAGATTGCGACAATGAAGTTAAACAATTTTTCGATAGCAACACATCAAAGAACGGCTTGGATCAACAGCCTTCGAAAGGTTCTGAACAACGTGATTTTGATTATCAGTTCTTTGTGCTCAAGAAATTAAAGTAAGTGAGTAACACCATGAAATTTAGACAATATAATTCAAGCGAAATCGAAACGATCACTCAAGTTTTCACTCAAACCTTTACGGATTCAGAAGGCGAGAACGAAGGTAAAACCGTGGGTATGCTTGCCAACGACCTTTTAACGACTACAGCCCCGACAGAGCTACTTTGCTTTGTCGCTGAAGACGATTCTAGTGAGTCGGATGTGGATAGCACGATTGTGGGTGCGATTATCTTTACGCCGCTTTCATTTGATGATGAAACCAAGGCATATTTGCTTTCGCCAGTCGCGGTGAGCACTCAGATGCAAAAGCGTGGTATTGGTCAGCGCCTGATTAACTTCGGTTTGCAGTTTCTAAAAGAGCAGGGTATTGAGCTTGCAGTGACGTACGGTGATCCTGACTACTATTCAAAAGTGGGCTTTGGGCAAATTACCGTTGAGCAGGTCCCAGCGCCCTTTGAATTGAGTTTCCCTCACGGTTGGTTGGCTCAATTGTTAACTGGTGGTGAAATCAAAGTAACAAGTGGCAAGTCGAGTTGTGTTAAAGGCTTGGCTCACGCAGAATATTGGTAGCCGCTTGCAAAAAATTGAGAAAAAGAGAAAGCCCATCAGGTGTTGCCTGTTGGGCTTTCTCGTTATGAACAAAAGATATCCGTCAGGCTTCAATGTACAGTTTGAACGAGTGTTCAAAATAACACTTGAACGATCGTTCTTGTTTGATCTATATTGTTTTCACACCAACGGAGAACATTCATTAATTGCTCCGTGATTGAATAACTTTAGAACCGAAAATTGATAGGGATAGAGCAATGAGCAACTTCAAAATTCACTCAGTAGAATCCGCGCCAGAGCAAAGCCAACCTATTCTTGAGGGCGCTAAAAAGCAGATGGGCAGAGTGCCGGGCTTGTTTGGTGTGTTGGCTGAATCTCCAAACACACTTAAGGCTTACACCCAGCTTCATCAGGCATTTAGTGACTCATCTTTCGATGCTGAAGAGCTAACGGTTGTTTGGCAAACCATCAACGTTGAACACGAATGTCACTACTGCGTTCCAGCGCACACAGGTATCGCACATTCAATGAAGGTTGATCCTGCAATCACCGAAGCACTGCGTAATCGCACGGCTCTACCCACTGAAAAATTGCAAGCACTGCATGATTTTACGCTGAGCATGGTGCGTAACCGCGGCAATGTGCCTGAAAGTGAAATGGCAGCATTTTTCGAAGCGGGCTACGGTCAACAACAAGTGTTAGAAGTGATTCTTGGCCTGTCTCAGAAAGTGATCAGTAATTACGTAAACCACGTTGCTAAAACGCCAGTCGACAAAGTATTTGAACAGTTCGCTTGGCAAGGTTAATTACCGTTAACCAAATCAAAACCTGATAATGATGAAAGCCCCGCTCAGTTGAGTAGGGCTTTGTTGTTTGGGCTATGTGGGCCTAATCTGGTTAAGGTGTATGTTTAGCGATTATCTTCGCTAATGTCACAACCCCTTCTTTCCACTCTTTGCTCTCTTCAATGTTGGCGACAGTGAAGCGCAAGCAGTGTTTATATTGGTCATTGGTGCCAAATACTGTACCGGGTAAATCCCTAATTTGTGCTTTAAACAATCTTGGTAGACGGCATAACTATCGACCGACTCTGGCAACGTTATCCAGTTTAAAAAAGAGCCTTCCGGTTTTGATAGGTGGTATTGCCCGACAAGGTGAGGGTAGCTATCTAGTGCTTGTATTAACAGGCTTTGGAATTGCTTTTGATTGGTTTGGTAGAGCCGCTTCATTTTGGATAAGTGGCTGCGATATTTACCGGTAGTGAGAAATTGACCCACAGCGGATTGCATCAGGTTTGAGCTGCCCATGTTGTCGCATAAAAGGTACTTTTCGACCAAAGGTTGGTAGCGCCCCGACAGTAACCAACCGATTCGTAAACGTGAGTCTAAGGTTTTAGACAAGGAGTTGACGTAGATGACTCTATCTTGATCATCAAGCTCTTTGAGACTAGCGATTGGTGTATCGAATGCCAAGCTACCGAACACATCGTCTTCGATAATTGGCAAAGATCCCGTGATCTCCAGTAATGCTTTTCGATTCGCCAATGGCATTCTTGAGCCCGTTGGATTAGTAAAGTTTGGTGTTAGCAGCAGCGTCTTCACTTTCCATTTGTCCAACGCACTCTGTAGTGATGGGATATCAATGCCATGGCTAACACTGCTTGGGATTTCTAAAGCTTGCAAGCCAAGTGATTCGAGCAACAATAAATTACCGAAGTAACAGGGCGACTCGACTGCCACGATGTCACCGGGCTTGGTGAGCGCACGTAATGCCAAACTGATCGCCTGTTGAGCACCATGAGTAATCGCAATCTCTTTCGATCCCGCAGGTACGCCTAGATCATGGGTGATCTTTAACAATTGCTTTACTAATTGCTCATCGCCGGGAGGTAATTGGTAATAACCGGGCAATTGAGTTTGTAATCGACTGTGGCGGCCAATCTCGGCATACAAGCTACGAATCGCAGGGTTGTTTATGTTCGGGTGCGCGGAGCCTGCCAACAGTTTTAGACGACCTTTTGGACGAGACAGTACCGATTTGGTAACAGACAACAGATCGACTTTTTGAGGTTGGCTTGGTGCATCCCAGCTAGTGGTGTTTGGTGTTTTCACGCGATAGCCAGATTTAGGTACCGAGTAAACCCAGCCTGTCGCTTCCAGTTCTTGGTAGGCACGAATTACGGTATTTTTGCTTACGCCAAGCTGTTCGCTTAACTGGCGGATCGAAGGAAGACGATCATCTGGGTGAAAGAGCCCTTTATCAATTTGAGCCTTAATATGTTGTTCGGTAGCAAGATATTTATTGCCGCTGAGTTCTGCTTCCACGTTTTTCTCCCTCGTTGCTCCCTTTTAATCTGTAACCATTTAAAGTGTTATATCTGTGTCTTTATTAGTTATCTGTACCCAACTAAGGTAACAGCATTGATGAAGAGTTGACCAGAGGTTTGTAATGCTGATTAAAATGATTCCGTTTGTGTTTGTAATATTGTGGTCGTCAGGCTTTGTTGGCGCACGTCTTGGTGTTGAATATGCCGAACCCGCAACGTTACTCTCACTGAGGATGGTGGCCAACGTAGCGCTGTTCTTGGTTTTGATTGCAATCCTTAAGCGTCGTATTCCTCGTGGTCGAGCATTCTTCCACGCAAGTGTGGTTGGCATCTTGATTCATGGTTTCTACCTTGGTGGCACCTATCTGGCGATTGATATAGGTATGCCCGCCGGGTTGAGTTCTCTACTTGTTGGCTTACAACCGATTCTTACCGCATTGATTATGATCAGCTGTACTTCGCAGCGTTTTAATTTTGCACAGTGGTTGGGGTTAGCGCTTGGTTTTGCGGGTATTAGTTTGGTGTTGATGGGCAATATTGAATGGCAGTCAGACGACCAAAAAGGCTTGGCAACGTTATTGTGTTTGGTTTCTTTGGTGGGTATTACCTGCGGCACTTTGTATCAGAAGCGCTTCTGTCAGGGGACAGATATGGTCGGCGGTGCGATGGTGCAATATTTGGCTTCTGCCGCGTTGTTTCTGCCGTTCGCAATGCGTTACGAAACTATGCAAGTAAACTGGACGATAGAATTCACGTTGACTCTAATTTGGCTGGTGGTCGTTCTGTCTTGTGTTGCCATCCTATTGTTGCTTTACATGGTAGAGCACGGTGCATCTTCAAGTGTGGCTTCGGTCTTTTACTTGGTGCCACCGACGACAGCAATCCAAGCGTGGCTTATTTTCGGTGAATCATTCGATATCTATGGTGCAATGGGCTTTGCGTTGTCGGCAGCTGCAGTTTATTTGGTGGTGAGGAAGCCAGAATGGATTAAGGCTCGCAGTCGAACAGTGTTAGAGCGGTAGTTTGTATACCAAAACTCATCCTACTAAAAATCGATGACTAGAAACAAAAAAGAGCCTGAATATTCAGGCTCTTTCTATATAAAATATTGGCTAGCGACTTTTGATTAGCGTTTCATCAAACAAGCGTAAGCCGTTGTAAACGGTGCTTCTTGGTATTGCTTAAGGCCGGTCTCTTTGAACTTCATCATAAGAGGGTTGCGCTTAAGGCTTTCTTTGATTTCAGCTGGAGACACAACGGTTACATCTAGGCCGTCGATTAGCTGAATTGCTGCTTCAAGTTTGAAGCCGAAACCACCGCCAGCAAATTTGCCTTTAGTCTGACGTTGGCGAATTACAACTTTTTCTACTTGGTAATCTTCCATTAACTTTGCAAAAGAGAATTGAAAGTCTTTCATATTCTGTGTGTCGTTTGCGTCGCTAATCGCAACCTTAGAAACTCGGCAATCAGGAATGTTAAATACGCCGTCTGACAGAGAAAGAAGACAGATGACTGCATCGTTACCTTTGATTTCAACACCACAAATTTTCATGTTCTTACCTACTTATTTTAGAGCCCTACATTATGGTGTTATTTCTAACACTTCTCCAGTATTTGCGCGTATCAGCAGCAAATAAGTCTAAATCAGAGAGTATTTTAGTCGCCGAAAGTTAACCTTTGATTGAAAAAACATCACACGAATTTACGGTATCGTTTTCTATGATATGAAGCTCACAAAAGCTTAGCGGGATTTTATATGTGTGCTGTATATTGCGCGCGCATCCCTATTTGAAGTGTGGTTATTAATCCCAATGAATATCAATAATCTTTCGATTAAGAGTAAAATCGCGATCCCGCTGTTGGTGATTGTGATTGTTTTTTCTACCGTTACTGTGCTTAATGTCATTAGATCTAATGCTCAGGCTGCGATTAATAACGAGCTCAATAATGTGGTTCAGCCAGTGCTAGATAACCTAGAAGATGGCTACCGAGATATCTACCAAATTATCGCTTCGGCACAAGGTCTGTTGCTTGCGAAAGACCAAGCGGCGGTCGAGTACCAAAAGTTTGAATTTAAAGACAACGCTTACAAAGCGGTTCCTCGTTTTCAAAGTGTCGAAACCTTGTATCAAGCGGGCGTGTTGGACCCATCTTCACGTGGCGAGTTAGCAAAGCTTGTTAACGCGATGAGCAAGTGGGTGGCACTGCACGAGCCAATGTTCGCTGATCCAGCAAACGCAGACCAATACAATATTGATTACTCGCCAGCGCTTGACGCAGAGTTTGCGATCATTCGTACTCAACTGCGCGATATCCGAACTCTGATCGAATTGAAACAGAAAGAGCTTCGCCAGCAAGCCGATGACTCTATTGAATCGAGTAAGTTGATCATTGAAGTGGGTATGGCCGTTGCTGTTTTCGCTGCACTTTTCGCTATGTGGTTATCCAATCGGTTTATCGTTCAGCCAATCCAGTACGTAGAGAAAGCGATGAATGAAATCGCATCGGGTGACGGTAACTTGTCTCAACGTATGAAGGTCGAAGGTAATGATGAGATCGCTCGTTTAAGTTCTGCTTTCAACCAGTTTGTTGGCAAGATCCATGTCACCGTCGAACAAGTTATTTTTACATCGAATGCGGTACGCGCTGAGATGGAAAACATTAAATCGTTAACGCAAAGTGTTGCTGAATTCTCGTCGAATCAACAGCGAGAAAGTGAAGTGGTCGCGGCTGCAGTTCATGAAATGCAAGCAACCAGTGAAGTGGTGAGTGGTAACGCATTAGATGCGGCAACCGCAAGTAACGTTGCAAACCATGAAGTGGAATCGGCTGATACTACGCTTGGCTTAACTGTTACTTCGATTGAACGCCTTGCACAAGATATCGAGAACGCGGGTGGTGTGGTTCAAGAACTGGACACAGATGTGAAGAACATCGCCTCAATCCTTGGCGTGATCAAAGGTATTGCAGAACAAACCAACCTGCTTGCATTGAATGCGGCAATTGAAGCGGCACGAGCGGGTGAACAAGGTCGTGGCTTTGCAGTTGTGGCTGATGAAGTTCGTGCGCTTGCGAGCAAAACTCAAGACAGTACAGGCGAAATCCAATCAATGATTGAACGCTTAGAAGTGGGGGCTAAACATGCGGTTGGCGTGATGACTGAAAGCAAAGTGAGTGGCGAGAAAACCATTGTTCAAGCAGGAACTGCAGCGTCTTCATTGAGTGAGATTCGAAACTCAATTGGCAAGATGAATGACATGAACACACAAATTGCTACGGCGGCTTCGCAACAGTCTCAAGTGTCTGAAGACGTGAATAAGAATGTTCAACGCATCGCTGAAAGCACCATGCAAATGGTTGAGATGGCAAGCAGCGCAGAAAATGCATGTATGGCATTGGCTGAACAGTGTGAAGCGCTAGATAGCCTTGTGTCTCAGTTTGAAGTGTAATTTTCAAAATTAGACAGACGCATATGAGCCGATAATGGTTGCTCGTTTGAATTCCATTAATCAGCGCTGAACGAAAAAAAGCCCGTACTCTATGAGTGCGGACTTTCTTTTTGACTAGATGATCAGTTTTTAGACCTGATCAATCACTCAGTGTTAGCTGCTAAGACCGTCTTTGTATGTGTAACGGTAGTCCACTTTTACGTTCGCTTGGTAGTGGATGTCGCCGTTCATGTTAGTGATCTTTTTCACTTCCATATTTGCATCATCAATCTTGAACGAATCGTATTTGGTTGTCTGTTGGAACTGTGGCAGTTCTCTTGAAAGCTCAAAAGGTGTTTTTGCGCGTAACTCATCCATAAGGTTGGTGCCTGCATCGTATGCTTCGACTTCACTAGCATATGTGTCAGATTTTAGCGTTGTTTCTTGAATTGTTGTTTTAGTTGCTGCAAACGCAGTGGTGCTGAGTACAAGAGTTGATGCAAGTATGATTAACTTCTTCAAAGGGATACCTTACTTTGTTGTACCAGTGTTTTAGAGATTCTCACCCTAGCAATAGGGGATGAGGTTAATGTTAGGACAAAAATATGGTTCTGTAAGGGAATGACTATAGGTGCCGAAGATTAATGCACAGCGCATATCAAGCAAGGTGACACTGATATCTAACTTCAATACACTGTATGGGTAACCAAAGTTCAGCATAAGGTAAAGGCATGGCCAATTGGGAAGGGGTAAGTGAGTTTGTTGCAGTGGCAGAGCGTGAAAGCTTTACTGGTGCGGCGCAGAAGCTCGCTACGTCGGTGGCTCAAATCAGTCGTAGAGTAGCAAACCTCGAAGAACGACTCGCAGTGAAACTGCTCAATCGAACGACGCGTAAGGTGTCTCTTACAGAGGCTGGGCAACTCTATTACCAACAATGTAAGTTGTTGGTCGAAGGTTTAGAAATTGCTGAGCTTGCGGTCACGCAGATGCAATCCACACCCAAAGGCTTACTGAAAGTCACCGCGCCTGTGACTTATGGTGAGCGCCAACTCGCCCCAATACTGCATCAATTCTTAAAGCTTCACCCGCAAGTAGAGCTTGAGCTGATGCTGACCAATCAAAAGCTCGATCTTATCGATTCGGGTGTTGATGTTGCGATTCGTCTTGGCCGCTTGGAAGACTCAAGCCTTGTGGCAAAGAGGCTGTCTCAACGCCAACTTTATGTATGTGCAAGCCCTGAATATATTGAACGTTATGGCGAGCCGCATACATTATCAGAATTAAATAATCACCAATGTTTAGTCGGTGGATTTGAACATTGGCGTTTCAAAGAAAATAGACGCCCTCGCTCAGTTCGTGTTAACGGACGCATTAAGTGCAACAGTGGTTTAGCCTTGTTAGACGCAGCTAAGCAGAGCATTGGCTTGGTGCAGTTGCCGGAATACTATGTGAGTGAAGACCTTGATTCTGGTGAGTTGGTTGAGGTGCTGTCCGATTATCGAGATGACAAAGAAGGGATCTGGGCGCTTTATCCTCAGAACCGCAACTTATCTTCAAAGGTTCGCCTGCTGGTGGACTTCCTTTCTGAGCAATTGGATTAGTGTATGGCTTAAAACCTCCACCGATAAAAACGGGCTTCAGAATAGAGATTCTGAAGCCCGACGTGTTTTAGGATTAATTATCGTTTGATTACGGCTTACTAGACCGAAAATGTATTAGACGGTGAAGCGATCCACCAAGTGATACAGCTCATTTGCACGACTGTTGAGGTTTTGGCTACCTGTACGGTTTTGATTCGCGAGTTCTGCCGATTGTGAGCTTTGGTCAGAAATCACCACGATGCGTTGAGATATTTCTTGGCCGACAATATTCTGCTGTTCAGTCGCTGTCGCAATAAGCGAGTTCATGTCCATGATGGTATCAATCGACGCTTGGATCTTCGCCAGTGCTTCGGCTGCGGCATTCGCTTCTTCCACGGTTTGCGCACTTCGGTTTTGACTTGAATCCATCGCTTTCACAGCAGCATCTGAGGCAGCTTTAAGTTGCTCAATCATCTTATGAATGTCGCCAGTGCTCTCTTGAGTACGGCTTGCTAGCTTACGTACCTCATCGGCTACTACAGCAAACCCACGCCCTTGTTCGCCCGCCCGCGCAGCTTCAATCGCGGCATTCAACGCAAGTAGGTTAGTTTGCTCGGCAATGTCTTGGATGACCGCCAATGAAGAGGAGATGTTTTGTACATCGCCTTCTAAACGAGACACCACGGTGTTCGCTTCTGATACTTCGCTCGCTAGGCCTGCCACCGAGTCTGCAGCTGCGTTTACGATCTGTTGCGCTTCTTTTGCATTGCCCTCTGCAAGCTTGGCGGAATCCGCCGCTTGGCTAGCGTTGCTCGAGATCTCTTGCGCCGTTGTGGTCATCTCAGTCATCGCTGTTGCAACTTGTTCTGTCTCTTCACGTTGCCCTGTAGCAATCTCGTCGACCTGCGCAGCACGAGAAGACATGTTAGATGTCTCGGCTACGACTTGCTGACCGACATCACTTACGCTGCGAATGATGGTTTGCAGGCTTGCCACAAAGGCATTGAAGTTCTCGCTGAGTTTTGTGAACTCGGGCGCTTTGAAGGTTTCCATTCGAGCGGTTAAGTCAGCTTCGCCACTCGCGAATGCGCTGATTGAACGATCAAACTGCTCGAGTGGTTGCATGATGGTACGGTTGACGGCAACGGCAAACACAGCAACTACTAGGGCAATCAAACCACAGAATATAGCGATCGCCGTCAATGAGCTTTGTAACGCGACATTCGAGCTCTCTTTCATCTCTGCGATGACCGCATCGATGTCGTCAGTATAGAAACCTGTGCCTAGCATCAAGTCCCACTGGGGAACGAATATCGAGTAGCTCAGTTTCGGTAGAGCTTCTGATTGACCAAGTTTTGGAAAGTAGTAGGTGGTGAACTCACCAAGCTTTGAGTTCTTGATCAAGTCACGAATCAGGTAGTTGCCTTTTTTGTCTTGCAGGTCGTAGTAGTTTTTACCAATGCCATCGTTATTTTGCCCAACAACTACTCGAACGCCTTTAGAGTCGTAGCCAAAGATGTAGCCAGACTCGCCATATTCGAGAGTTCTTAATGTCGGTAAGGCTTCTTCTAATGTTGCACCTCTTTCCAAGAACGGGCTAATAGAAGATTGAGCCATTTGCAGATACGCTTTAAGTTCCTTTTCTTTCATCGCCATCATATTGCTACGCGTCGATTCTACTTGTTGTGCGGTTAGCTCGGTGCTCTTCATATACGTCACGCTCATCATCCCAATTGCCATCAGTAGCAGTGGAATAAAAGAGAGAATATAAAGGCGGTTTTTGATGGTTAGGGTCATGTCACGCTTCCTGTGTGATTGTCTCATGCAATTTTCAACACATTATTAATGTGGTTTCAAAATGTAAATGGGCTTGTTGTTTAATTGTTATCCTAGAGTGTTTTTGTTTTATAAATATGATGACGGTTAGGTTTTTGGGGTGAGAAGCCTTGCAACTAGAGGCTTAAGCGAGAAAAAGTGAGTTTGTATCGATGCTTTTGAATTCGACGCTGCTTTGTTAGAATGCGACGCTTTGTAGCACCCTGCTATGTCTATTCGTTAAGTGAGAAAGATTCATGAACAAAAGCCATGTGACTATTGGTTTAACTAACCCAAAGAGCCCGACAAACGTTGGTGCTGTTATGCGTGCGGCTGGTTGTTACCAAGTCGACGAAGTTAAATACACAGGGCAACGCTACGAAAAAGCCGCAAAATTCCACACCGATACTAAGAGTGCTGCGCGTACTATCCCGTTGACTGGTGTTGAGTCGTTTTTAGACAATCTTGATCCAGAAACGAAGATCGTTTGCGTAGAACTCGCAGAAGGTGCAACACCACTACCGCGTTTTAAACACCCAGAAAATGCCATTTATATCTTTGGCCCTGAAGACGGCTCTATTTCTCAAGATGTCGCCGACAGAGCCGATCATGTTGTGTACGTACCAACGGTTGGCTGCATGAACTTGGCTGCAACAGTTAACGTGCTGCTTTATGATCGCCTTGCTAAGTCAGATGAAATGGATGAGAGCAACGAGCTGATTAAGAAAAGCCGCGATAACCGTAATCACCTGCTGATCAAAGAAAAGTAACTATTTACTTCTAGTAAAAGTAACGATCTGCTTCTAGTGTTATCTATCCCGTACGCAATCGGATATTATCTTGAGTTCATCATCAGATAATTGAAGGGTTAGATAACACCATGGAAGACAAGCAATTACTTGCCGCGCTACAGCAACACTCTGTCCTCGATCTCTATCAGTTATTCCAAGAAGTTGGTCAAAACTGCTCTTTGTATGCATTACTAGAGAGGTTATCTTCCCTTAAAGAACATCATCAACTGAGTACTCGTCTTAGCCCTTTTAAGCCTCATATCGAAGGATTGCTAGCTCAATTTGATAGCGCCACTCCAGATAGCGAGATCCTCAAGGCAGTCGCTCTTCAGTCTGAGATTCAGCAACGAGGCCACAGTATGAGTCGTTACATCATGACATCAGATAATCACCGCCATTTTTCCCCAAGTGCAGACCTAGTCATGTTTGGTGATTCGATCACCGAATGGGCCCCGTGGGCGGATATCTTTCGCGATGTTTCGATGGTCAACCGTGGCTTAGCGGGTGACACCACAACTGGCATGTTGCGCCGTATTGATACCACGTTGAATGTGAAGCCAAAGCTGGTGTGTTTTATGGCAGGGATAAACGATTTAGCTCAGGGTTATGATGTCGACCATATCTACCAGAACTACATTGATATGCTTAAGGTGTGGCAAGAAAATGAGATTCGCATATTGGTGCAATCAACGCTTTATGTTGGCTCTAAACTGCAAGGTTTAAATCCGTCGGTTGAACTGCTCAATAGCAAGCTAAGCGAGTACTGTACACAGCAAGGCATTGCGTTCTTAGATGTGAATTCAGTATTGTCGCCTAATAAGCTGTTGTCGAACAAGTACTCGTGTGATGATCTGCATTTGAATGCGAAGGCTTATCAAACTTGGGCTGAGATACTTCAACCTACGATAGCTGAGCTACTAAAATAGACTCACGCAAAACGCTAGCTAGACCGATAAACAGCTTAGCTAATACAAGAAAAGCCAACCCCTAGATTTGTTTCGCGAACCATAAGGACATCAATGTGAACCTAAGACAATTGGAAGTCTTTTACGCCATTATGCAGACCGGAACCGTATCTGGAGCCGCGCGCAGCTTGCATGTGTCGCAACCAAACGTGACCCGTATTTTGGCGCACACGGAGCAACAACTTGGGTTTGGCTTATTCGAACGAGTTAAAGGGCGGTTGGTGCCAACGGTTGAGGCAAAAACCTTACTGCCAGAAGCGGAAAAGGTGTATCAGCAATTGGGGCAATTTCGATCTCTGACCAACAAAGTGAAGCAAGGCCATCAGCATTTACGCATTGGTGCGCCGCCGATTTTAGCGACTAAATTACTGACTCCGGTAATCGCCCAAATGTCTCGCGAGCAAAATGGCAGTAAGCAAGATCTCTCTTTTGAGTTGCTGACTGCAAACCGTGATGAGCTGTGTGCTGGGTTATTAAAGCATGAGCTTGATATTGCTATCGCGTTTGGCGATGAAGCACCGCCTGCGATATTAAGTGAAACGCTATTAACCGAATCACTAAAGGTTTTGGTTCCTTCCAATACGGTTGATCATTTCCCCGCGGAATTAACGTTAGATGATCTGATCAATTATCCGCTGCCAATCATCGGGCTCGATAGCCGCGATCCATTAGGCCTCCTGTTACATCAACGCCTTATTGCACGTGAGCAGCATTATCACCACCCGATATCTGTACGTGGGTATAGCGCCGCTGCGGAACTGGTCAAGCACCAAGCGGGGTTTGCGATTGTTGATCCGTGGACGGCAGAGCAATATCAAAATGACGATGCGGTCTGTGTGTTGCCGCTTCAACCAGACATCCAATTTTCGGTATCGATGCTTTGCGCAGAGCACACCCCTCAGTCGATTTCCGTTAAGCAATTTATCGCTTCATTGAAAATCCATACTCACCCTATAACTTAAGGTTATAGGCTCGCCATAAATAGGCATTCGGCAGCTTCGAAGTTCTTAATTAAAGTAAACCCATACAAGGGCTTATTAATTAGGAATACTCATGTCGATCGCTCAACCTTACCTTCTTTTTCTTGGGGATGTTACTGACCCACTCGCTGCAAAAACAGCTCGCGGTATTCATCAATGGCGACCAGAAATCTGCCTAGGTCAACTGCGTTTAACGGGTGATACCGTTTCACTGGGCTTAACGGATATGACCCTGCAAGAGGCGCAAGCGCAGGGCGCGAAGACGCTAGTGATTGGTACCGCAAATCCGGGTGGTGTTATTCCTGATTCTTGGCAGTCAACCATTATGGCCGCTGCAGAAATGGGATATGAGATTGCATCTGGCATGCACCAACGATTGAGTGAATTTTCACCGCTTGCTGACATGCAGCAACAAGGATTGACTAAGCTTCATGATGTGCGCCATTTTGACGGTGTTCTTAATGTTGGTAACGGTAAGCTTCGTCAAGGTAAGCGCCTGCTTACTGTCGGAACTGATTGCTCAGTAGGCAAAATGTTCTCGGCATTAGCGATTGAAAAGTCGCTTAAACAAGCGGGAACATCCGCTCAGTTTAAAGCGACAGGGCAGACAGGTATTTTGATTGAAGGCAGCGGTATTTCGATTGATGCGGTGGTTGCGGATTTTATTTCTGGCGCAGTTGAAGCGATTAGCCCTGATTTTACCGACCACGATTGGGACATCATTGAAGGGCAAGGCTCTTTGTTCAACCCTTCGTTTGCAGGCGTGAGTTTGGGTCTTTTACATGGCGCACAAGCTGATGCCTTAGTGCTGTGTCATGAAGTTGGGCGACCACATATTCGTAACCTTCCTCATGCTAAATTACCAAGCATAGAACAGACGATTGAAGCCAACTTGCAAGCGGCGCGACTGACTAATCCAGACGCGAAGCTGGTGGGTATCTGCTTGAACACGTCGGCGATTAGCATTGAAGAGGCTGAGACATTGTGCCAAGAATGGACCACACTCTATCAAGTGCCAGTGACGGACCCAGTGCGCTTTGGTGTACAACACATTACTGATCATTTGCGACATTCACTTTAACGACTTCATCATTTCTACGTTTCCATTTGTTAAAGTGAACATCAACCGAGTGAAATTATGAAGATTACAGCTGAACCCATTATTATCGCGATGCAAACGCCTTTTCGCATCTCTCGTGGCAGTCGAACTGAGTGTCACGTTGTTCGTGTTTACATTGAACATGGTGGCAAACGAGCTCAGGGCGAATGCACGCCTTACCCACGATACGGCGAGTCATCGGAGTCTGTGTTAGCGCAAATCCAACAAGCGTCTAGCGCACTTGAAGCTATGTTTGAACGAGGCGTTACTGATCCGGCAGAGCTAAGAGATCATCTTCAGTCTTTATTGACCGGAGGGGCAGCGCGCAATGCGGTCGATTGTGCGCTTTGGGATTTTGAAGCTCAGCAGAACGACCAGACGTTTCCGAATAGCTTGTTTGAGTTGCCTGCTCAAATCGTGACTGCAATGACAGTCTCGATTGGCACGCCAGAAGCCATGGCGACTCAGGCTCGAGACTATGTCGCGAATGGTGCGAAACTTCTGAAAGTGAAGCTTGACGGCGAGCAGGTGGTAGAGCGTGTTCGCGCGGTACGAGAAGCTGCGGCAGATGTTCAAATTGTATTGGATGCGAATGAAGCGTGGACAGGATTGAATCTCGAAGAGTTGTTCAATCAACTGGTAGAATTTGATATTGCGATGATCGAGCAGCCGTTACCCCAACAGCACGATGCCTCATTGGCGCACATCAAGCACCCGATACCACTGTGTGCTGATGAAAGCTGTCATACCACTTCGCAACTTTCATCTTTGTTAGGCAAATATGAAATGGTCAACATCAAGCTCGATAAAACAGGTGGTTTGACCGAAGCATTGGTACTTGCTGAAGAAGCTCAAAGGCTAGGATTTACGCTGATGTCGGGTTGTATGCTCGGTACATCGCTGGCGATGCGTGCAGCTCTGCCTATCGCCGTTCAATCTGAAATCGTCGACCTCGATGGCCCAGTCTTACTTGGTCAAGATGTAGCACCATCACTGACTTATCGAGATGGGATGATTATTCTCTAAGTTCGTTGAGCCCGTTTAATCGATGGACATGACATGAATGAAATCGTATGAGTGAAAACTTGTGCGATTTTTGCTTCAAAGTCTGAGCGATTATCTAAATTACTTCACTTTTAAGCCTCAGCAGCGCATCCACAAATTCTGCAAACCCATAGCCACCAGGCTGCGACATGACCCTGCTTGGATGGTGCTCTAGCTTATCCCAATAATGTTGAATGTTTGCCACGCCAACGGTAAGTGGAAGTGATTCGAACATCTGCTGATCATTCATTGAATCGCCGACATAGCAGGCTTGATTGTGGATTTGCTCAAGCGATAAGCCTTTATTAGCCAGGAAACGGTGCACGGCGTTTTTCTTTGAGTGTTCGCCGTACCAAGCGTTGATATGAATCGAACTTGCCGTCGCGTGTGCGCCTAAAGCGTGTATTCTTTCGAGTACCGCTTGAACAGTTTCAGGATCAACAGGCTTACGGTTTTGGCCGATATCAATCGCGACCTCACACAAGCGGTAAGATTGATCCAAAGTTAGCGATAGGTCGGGGTAACTCAACAAGATCGCTTCAACTTCTTGTTTTAGCTTAGCTTGGTTCTTACGCACTTGTTCTAGCGGTGTTTCAGATGAGAGTTGTAATGCATCATCTTGCTTCTCTAGTAAGAAGGCGCCGTTTTCTCCAAGCACGGCATCGACAGGCCAGAGCTGCGCAATATGGTCACACCAACCAGCACAGGCTCCCGTTACAGCGACCACTTTGATTCCATTGTCTCTCAGCTTTTGTAACACAATCAGGGTTTCTGGAGGGAGTGAACCTTGCCAAGTGAGCGTGTCATCCACGTCGGTTAATACCCATTCGATGTGCTTCCAGTTGTTGTCTAGTTGGTGTTCCATTAAAACTCACTTATTCCATGGATTGTTTTACACAGAGCGTATTAATTCAGCCCAATGTAGAATTAGAAGCTAACGTGATTAGAAAATACAGTGTTTAGCAAAATCGCCCGCTTCATTAGCCGTCCAGTCACCTTTAGGCTTTTCTTTCATATCCGCACACCAAGCTTCACTGCCAACCTCGGTACAAGCCATTAATTGAGTAGCAAGGAAAAGTATCAACGCGATTTTCTTCATAATAAACATTCCGTTGTGGTCTAAATTTCTGCTTATAACTGTATCAAATACCACAAGTGATTGTTATAGCTGCTAAGAACTTAAGGGCGTTAATAATGATGTGGGGTTGAGCTGAATTCGAGGGACGGTAAAGAAGCGAAGGTTTGCTTGGCTTTAAGATCGAAAAAGCCAGCAATGTATGCTGGCTTTGAAATTCTTAATAAGTTTCTATTCGTTATTTCGCTTTAACTACTTATCGATTTATACCAATTTCATCTCTTGGATGATGTCCGAAGCAATCTCTGGCTTCGTGCTTGTTGGTTTCTCGTGTAGGTCGGCTTTCAATTGTCCCTTACGGTTACTTAGGCCCGCTTCAAGTTTCTTAAGTGCTGCAGCGATAGCTGGGTACATAACATCGTCTGTCGATTTTGCTGTTACTCGTACACCTTCGTAGTTGGTGAATACTTCAACCTGATGTTGACCGTGTTCTTTAGTAATGATGATGTCGCAACTGATCAGTGATGGGAAATGGTTAGATATCTTCTCGAATTTACCTTCGATGTCTTTGCGTGACTCGTCGTTAATTGATACATGATGTGTTTGAACATTTATTTTCATAAATCATACCTTTCCAATGACTGTGTCATTTAAACGTAGCAAACATCGCATAGATTAACCAACTGAGAATTAGCACATGTGTGATTGACTTCAGTGTTATCAAATATTCTCTTGTTACTCCCTTGAAAGTCCGATGAACTGAACGCATATTATGTTTCGTGTTTTAAAGACATGTTCAAAAAAACTCCATCCTTGATAATTTGCGCTAACCTACAGCGAATTCCCAGTGAATCTCTCTTTATCGGTTTTATAATTCCGAAGTTGTCACTCCATTGATTTTCTTTCCAGCTCACTCACTTTTTCTTCTTTGATTAAAAACTCAGCTTAAGTTACTAATTTATAGACACTCAACTGCCCACTCCATATTGAAGTGAAACTCTCCTGCTGTGAGTTGAGACTCGGGTATGGTAATGCGTGCTCGAATATCGACTTCTTTATTGGATGCCAGTTGATCGACAGGAAATTCGACGCCCTGACGCCAATAATTAATGTCACCTTCATAGCGAACCGGCGTTTCGACTTTGAATCGCACAAGTTCTGAAATGCGAGACTCATCAATTGAGCCTAGATCAATATGTTGCAGTTTGAGCAACAATCGAGAATCTTTGCGATTGGACTCAAGCTTAAGCGTTATCGCTCGGCCATCGTATTCTCGGCCACTGAATTTAAGCCGTTTAAGCGTATTAAAACCATCAAAGCCATTAAGATTGATGCAGAAATGCTGGAGCTGTTAGGCAGTGAAGATGGCAACACGGCGATGATCAAAGTGAGCTGGGATGAGAAGGGAATGAAGGTCTATAAGGATGGCTACTTAGCGGATTATGAGTACGGGATTGCCCCTCATGAGATGCAAGAAAACTACGAATTAGCACCTAAGTAACTCGATTCGATTGCAGAAAAGCGCCTTACTTATTAGTGGGCGCTTTTCTTTTGCTCACCAAAGCATGACGAAACTCACACTTTTCTGACAATTAATGACTCGTTATGCTAGTATGCGCCGCTTGTCTTTGTAATTGATAAAAAACGCATTACCCAAACAGTCTTTTTCTGTTTATCTGCTTGTAATGACCTCATTCAGTTTGGCCTGGCTTGGCCGAACATCTGCATTTTGCTCGGACGCAAAGAGAGTAGTTCTCACTACTTCACTATGTACATTTGAGAGCACCATCTATCAAAGGCCTTTTAGAAACAGCCTAGTTAGCGTGAACTATGTTCTGCGTGAAGGGTTTCGTTTTTCCAAAATCCCCCTGGCGCCAAGTATTGCTTGGTTGCTGACAAGTAAGGAGTCTATATGATGTCTACGGTATCTACATCCGTACCTACATCTCCAGCTGGTAATACAGCTTCGACAGAGAAAGAAGTAAACCATCCATTTCTTTCTTTGGTTATCATGGTGATCGTTGCTGCAATCGCAACTTACTTCATCCCTGCTGGTGAATTCGAGCGAGTGGTCATGAATGGCCGCACGGTTATCGACCCAGACAGCTACACACAATTGACGAGCAACCCAACAACATTAGCCTCTTTTTTCGAATCATTTTTTAAAGGCTTCAAATCCGCTTCTGGCGTGATGGGCGTTGTGGTATTTGTGGGTGGTGCTTTTGGCATTATCAAACACATGGGCTTGTTAGACGCATCCGTTGTTGCACTAACCACTAAGCTAAAGAAGCAAGGCTTGTACGTAATTGCGCCTGTGATCATGACGGCGATTTTCTTCAACGTCACCTTCACCGGTATGCGTGAACTTGATGTCATCTTTATCTCTTTGATGATCCCGATCTGTATCAAGCTTGGCTATGACGCGATTACGGCACTTGGCGTTGTTTTACTGGCAAGTTGTGCCGGTTTCGCAGCCGCTTTGGCTAACCCATTCTTTACGGGTATCGCACACACTATCGCTGAACTGCCTATGTATTCAGGCATGTGGTATCGCTTTATTGTTGGCATGTTCATGTTGCTAACAGGTGCTTGGTATGTACTTAACTACGCGCGCAAAGTTAAGCAAGACCCGACCAAAGGTTTGTTGCACGGTACGGGTTACCACTACGAATCTAACGTTGAAGCGAAAACACTGACCACACGTGAAAAGCTTGCGGGCATCGCGTTCTTGGGCGTGTTCGCATACATGATCTTCGGCACGTTGACGATGGGTTTCGGCTTCACCGAGATTGCGGGTGCATTCGTGGCGATGGCGATTATTCCGGGTTTGGTGGCGGGCTTATCTCCGAACAAGATTTGTGAGTACTGGACCAAAGGTGTTAGCGATGTATTGGTTGCGGTACTGATCATCTTCTTTGCTCGTTCAGTGCTAACCATTATGGAAGACGCGAAGATTGTTGATTCTATTATCTTCTATCTTGCACAAATCATTTCTGGTAGCTCTAAACTTGTGGCAGCAGCAGGGATCTACTTCTCGCAGGCTGCGATCAACCTGTTCATTCCGTCGGGCAGTGGCCAAGCGGTGATTACCATGCCAATCATTATTCCATTGGCAGATATTGGTGAAGTGACTCGCCAAGTGGCTGCACTGGCTTCTCAATTGGGTGATGGTATTTCTAACTATATTTACCCAACCAATGGTGGCTTGTTAGCGGTATTGGCTATTGCAAAAGTGCCTTACACCAAGTGGGTTCGTTTCTTCTTACCACTGTTCTTGTTCTGGTCGGTAGGCGCTTTGATTTCAGTTGTGATTGCTCAAATGATTGAGCTAGGGCCTTTCTAAGGTTTCTGTTTAATCGAATACATGGACAGTTAAGGCTTAACTGAAGCTGTGTGAGTAAATAAGAAGGCAGCGAATTCGCTGCCTTTTTTCGTTTAAAGAAAAGCTATTCCAACGTTAAAGGTTACTCTTCAAATTGGTAAGAAGAGGGCACCACAATCACGCCTTGTTTTGATATGTGGAAGCGTTTCGCATCGGCAAGGCCATCAAGACCGATCTGGGTTCCGTCAGGCACCTTAACGTTCTTGTCGATGATGCAGTTTTGTATGTGGCAATTTTTTCCAATCTCAACATCTTCAAACAGAATACTATCAATCACAATCGCGGCATTGCTGACTTTCACTTTCGGGAAGAAGATTGAGTTTTGCGCCGAGCCGCCTTCAATTACAACGCCATTCGCTATCATCGAGTTGATGAATATTCCTTGATTACCTTCAACTGAAGCAATGGTTCGTGCGGGTGGCAGCTGCGGTTCGTAAGTACGAATCGCCCAATCAGGTTGATATAAATCGATAGGCGAAGCTGGCTTTAACAGGTCCATATTCGATTGGTAATAAGAGTCGATAGTACCAACATCTCTCCAGTACGCATCTTGGGTCACTCGGCCTTCTTCATCCCCAAACTTGTATGCGTAAACACTGTTGTTGCCGACCAACTTAGGAATAATGTCTTTACCAAAATCGTGGCTTGAGTTCGGATCTTCGGCGTCCGCCAGTAGCGCTTGTGTTAGCACTTCTTTATCAAAGACGTAAATGCCCATTGAAGCCATGCTTCGAGTCGGCCTGCCAGGTACACAGGCAGGGTAACGCGGCTTCTCGGTAAAGTTATTGATCTCTAGAGATTCATCTATCTCCATCACACCAAACTCTTTGGCTTCGTCAATCGAAACCTCCATGCACGCCACGGTTAGGTCGGCCTCGTTCTTTTTGTGCTGCTTGAGCATTGGCGCGTAATCCATGCGATAGATATGGTCACCGGATAACACCACCACATGCTTGGCTTCACTGCGAGAAAGCAGATACAAGTTTTGATAAATTGCATCGGCAGTACCGCTGTACCAGCTATCACCGGTTCGCATTTGTGGGGGAACATTGGTGATGTATTCGCCGAGCTCGGGGTTAAGCACCGACCAACCATCTCTCAAATGTTTTTGCAAAGAGTGAGACTTGTACTGAGTCAGCACTAAAATTTGGCGTAGCCCAGAGTGTAAGCAGTTCGCGAGAGTGAAATCGATGATTCGATATTTGCCACCAAAGGGTACCGCAGGTTTTGCACGGTTATCAGTGAGAGGGGAAAGCCGAGAGCCAACACCGCCGGCCAGAACGATTGTTAGAGTGTCTTGCATGATCAGAACCTCAATGTATTTATGATTATGAACATAGACTTGCAAGCACTAAGCCAAATGTAACTCATTGAATATTATACGCGGCAAGATTGATTCTTGTAGAGCTGCACCAAAATGATGCGTGCGAGATATTGGCTTGCTCTATTTTGATCCAAAGAGAGCTGAGCAAAGTGAAGGGATTGGATTAACAAAATGACGCACGGAAAAGTTGCATTACAAAACTGTCAATAAAATGAAGAGATAAAGTGATCGGGTCGATATAAATTTACATAAATAATCACAACTTTTCACAAATTGATTTCCATCAATAAAGTAGGGTTATTGTATGTTACCTTGCACGCAAAATAAGAAATGATTACTCATTCACCAACAAAGATTAAGCCCCCAAAAGGAAATTATAATGAAAAAAACAGTATGTGGTATTGCGGTTATTGCGGCTCTTATGTCAACCAACGTTCTTGCTCATAAAGAAGGTGATTTCATCATCCGTGCAGGTGCAGCAATGGTATCTCCTAACGATAGCAGTGGAGATGTTCTGGAGACATCGGGGTCAAAATTTGGTGTGGATTCAAACACCCAACTTGGTTTGACATTTGGCTATATGTTTACAGATAACATCAGTCTTGAAATTCTTGCAGCAACGCCATTCTCTCATACAATCTCTACAAATCATGGTGGTCTAGGCGATATCGCTGACACAAAACACCTACCACCTACGCTGATGGTGCAGTACTACTTCGGTGAAGCAAACAGCAAATTCCGTCCTTACGTAGGCGCGGGTATCAACTACACCGTATTTTTCGATGAAGAACTTAATGGTACGGGCAAAGATGCTGGTTTGAGCGACTTGTCTCTTGATGACTCTTGGGGCTTGGCAGCAAACATTGGTATGGACTACATGATCAATGAAGATTGGTTTTTGAACGCATCGGTTTGGTATGCAGATATCGGCACTACAGCAAAATATAAGTTTAATGGTCAACAGTTCTCGACAGACGTTGATATCGACCCATGGGTATTCATGATTGGTGGTGGTTACAACTTCTAATCTCCCTATACAGTTTACTAAAGGCGCTCAAGCATCAGCCAGCTTGGGCGCTTTTTTTTGCTTACTTGTTAATAGGTTGTTCGCATTAACTCTCTGTTGCTATGGGTAAAAGTTATTTATTGTCGTCATTTATTGTTAATAAAAGGGAAAGATAAGTGTCATAACAGCCCTCTATGATCGCGATTCAAATTATGGAGGATATATGAATCGTAAATTTAATAAGCTGACATTATTACTGCCTATCGCGGTTAGTTCTGCTCTAGTAGGCTGTTCTCAACCAACATCACCAACGACTGCTACGCCATCTCAAACGTCACTTGATGCTTTTAGCCTTCAATGCCAATCCATCGAGCAACCAAGCGCTTCCAATGCTGAGGTAACTGGAATCAGCCTAGTTGGTCGTTCAATTGCCGACGCCCCGTTTGATACTTCTGCAGCCGAAATCGTCAGCTACGATTCATGTACCGACAAGCTTTATGTTGTGAACGCTCAAGGTCAGAAAGTTGATGTGTTATCAATGAACTCAGCTAGCGAACCAACATCTTCGGGTTCTATTGTTCTTCAATCAGCGGCTGCGGCTTCGGGTATTAATATCGGTGCTGCGAACAGTGTATCGACTCATACAGGATTAGTTGCGGTCGCGATTGAGAATGCCGACAAACAACAAAACGGCATCATTGCACTTTATCGTTCAGACACGTTAGATCTGATCACTACTTATACGGCTGGTGCATTACCGGACATGGTGAGCTTCTCGAAAGATGGTCGCTATATTGCCTCTGCAAATGAAGGTGAGCCGAATGCGGATTACAGCATTGATCCTGAAGGTTCAGTAACGCTGGTGGATTTAACCAATGGCCCTTTGCAAGCGAAGGTCACTCAGATTGACTTCAAGGCATTTAATCAAGGTCAGCCTCGTCACAAAGAACTCACCGACAAGGTTCGAATTTCAGCGCCGAATGCGACCGTTGCTCAAGACTTAGAGCCTGAATACCTAACGTTTGCTGACAACGGCAAACTCTACGTTGCCCTGCAAGAGAACAACGCACTAGCAGCGATTGATGTCGCAACGGCAGAGGTGGATGCGATTCTTGGTTTAGGCGGCAAACCTTGGGATAGCGCGCAATTGGATGCGTCGAATAAAGACAAAAATATCGGCAACCTACAAAACTACGCGATGTTAGAAGGACTTTACATGCCAGACAGCATCACTAGCTACAGTGTCGATGGCAATACCTACATCGTGACGGCGAACGAAGGTGACGGCCGCGAGTATGGCATCAAGACAACGCAAAAAGAGTGTGACGATAAAGGCTTTGAGTGGGATGGTGACGACTACCAAGGCACTGAAAACTACACAACAGAAAAAGACTTTTGTATCGCTTATGTCGATGAAGTGCGCGGTAAGAAGTTAGATGTTGACGCTAACCACCCATTGGCTGGTGCATTGAAAGACAACAAACAACTGGCTCGTCTTAAGGTGATTAAGCCACAAGGAACACTTGCTGCTGACCAAAAGGTTCAAGCATTCGGTAGCCGTTCTTTCTCTATCTGGGATGAGTCTGGCGAGTTAGTGTTTGATAGCGGCGATGATTTTGCTCGAATCGTTCTTGAACAAGATCCTGCAAACTTCAATAGCACCAATGATAACAACCAAAGTGGTGACGATCGCAGTGATGATAAAGGGGTAGAACCTGAAGCTATCGAAGTGGCTGAGATTAACGGTAAGCACTATGCCTTTATTGGTCTTGAGCGCCAAGGTGGCATCATGGTTTACGACGTAACACAGCCTGAAAACGCAAGTTTCATCAGTTACTTGAACAACCGAGACTTTACACAACCAGTGTGTACCAAAGTTGATGAAGACGGTGATTGCGACAACGATACTTACAACTCAAAAGCGGGTGACCTAGGCCCAGAGTCAATCAAGTATTTCACTCGTTCAGGTAACCACTTTATTGCGGTTGGGAACGAAGTAAGTGGTAGCACATCAGTTTATCGCGTTGAGTTTTAATCACGGTTACTGCTTGTAGCTAGACTTAATAAAAACAAAAGCGCCACTACTGAATAAGTAGTGGCGCTTTTTAGTTCATCGCTTGTTTAGTAGCGATAGCAAAGGCCTATGGTTGTTGCTTAGTTGGTGCTAGAGCAATCTCACGGATACATACGTTCTGTGGTTGTTGGTAAGCGAATGATACAGCGCGAGCAATGTCGTCAGCTGCCAATACGCCGCCCATGTCTTCTTTCCAAGAATCGTAACCGTCTTTGATCTCTTGAGATGTTGTGTGAGACAGAAGTTCAGTCTCTACAGCACCTGGTGCGATAGTCGTAACACGAACATTTGAAGCGGCCACTTCTTCACGAACGTTCTCAGAAATAGCGTGTACCGCGAATTTAGTACCACAGTAAGCCGCGTGGCTTGGGAATGTTTTCTTACCTGCGATAGAGCTGATGTTGATGATAGTACCTGTGTTGCGTTCCATCATCGGAGCAAGTACAGACTGCATGCCGTTTAGAAGACCAATCACGTTTACATCGAACATTGTCTTCCACTCTTGTGCGTCTTGAGTATCAATTTGACCAAGAAGCATTGCACCAGCATTGTTGATAAGTGCATCTACAGGGCCAAACTTCTCTTCACCTTGTGCGATTGCTGCATCAAAAGACGCTTTGTCTGTTACGTCTACTTTTACTGACAGTGAGTTTGGTAGGTTCAGCGCTTCAAGGCGGTCAACACGACGAGCTAAAAGTAGCAGAGGGTGACCTTCATCGCTTAGACGACGAGCGATTGCTTCACCAATACCAGAGCTTGCACCTGTAATTACGATTAGTTTTTTCATTTTATTTCCTCTGTACTTTTTTGCGTCGGTTGGCTACGACGTATTGTTTAAGTGCATTCGAATCAAGTGCTTGTTGCCTTGCTTCGTTGCGATGGAGGTATATTAAGGAAAATAGCATTGTTGATATATAGCGCTTTACTTGAAACACTGTTGCTGTGGTGCAACAATAAGTGCGTTCATTTTATTACTTCATGCTTTTTAAATTTCACAAGTAAGCTGGCGGCCATGCTCAATCAAATTAACCTGTCTGATATTCGTTCTTTCGTGCTTATCGCTCGTTTAGGTAACTTCACCAAAGCGGCGGAGGAGCTGGATGTGTCTCGTTCCCACGTATCACGCCAAGTGAGTAGTTTAGAAAAACAGATGGGCGTGACCTTGTTTATCCGCACTACTCGAACCTTGAGGCTGACGCACGCGGGGCAAGATCTCTATGCTAGATGCGAACAAGCCTTAGATAATATAGACCAAGCCCTGATTGCTGCCGTCGACGATGTCGAAGAAGTACGCGGTGACATCAAAGTAAACTGTGTCGGTGGTTATTTGGGGGAGGTGATCATCGCGGATCTAGTGAATGAGTTCATACAGCTCTACCCAGACATCAGCATTAGCCTTGATTTCAGCAGTAACCGAGTCGACTTGATTGAAGATGCTTTCGATATCGCTTTTCGCATGGGAAGCTTAGAAGACGCGGGCTTTATCGCGAGGAAGCTATTGGATATTGAGATGGGAACACTCGCGAGCCCTGAGTATTTCGTTCGTAAAGGAAAGCCTAATCACCCCAAAGATTTGATTCACCATGACTGCTTAACGGGGTCAGTGCGCAAGTGGATCTTTCAAGCTGTTGACGACACCAAGAAAACGGTCGATGTGCATGTGACTGGAAGGTTGCAATGTAAAAACGGTCGAGTGCTAGTACAGGGCGCGAAGTCGGGTAACGGGATTATTCGTGTACCTACAATCTATTGCTTACAAGAACTGAATGATGGGCAATTAGTGCAGGTGTTTGATGATTGGGTGGTGCCTAAAGTGGACTTTTCAGCGATCTACCATCGAGACCGCTATCAACCAAGCCGTATTAGAACCTTTATTGATTTCGTGAAAAGTCGCTTTGAGCAAATGCCAGTGAGCTAAGTATATTTGCTGTCTTCCGTCTTCCTTTTTTTGTCTTCCGTTTTTTGACAATAGTTGGATTGGCTTAGACTTAAATTTCGTCGATTTCGTTTTGTAGGCTTTCTAGCTGATCGAGAATCAGTAAGAACTTCTCACCAAATGGAGTGACTTGGTACTCAACTCTTGGTGGCAGCTCGTTGAACATTTGCTTATCTAAAATCCAGAACTCCACATTTCGCTTCAAACATTCATTCAGTACCTTGGTCGATAACCCTTCGACCGAACGCACCATTTCACCGGGGCGATTAATGCCATTTGCCAATAATTGGTAAACCGTTAGCGACCATTTACAGCCGTAGATGGTTTCGACCATACGAGCGGAACGCTCTGGTGCCGATTTTCTTGAAAAAAAGTTTTCCTGATTTTTCATAAAGATGTACCAATAAGTACCTACCTAACCGATTTGTACTTACTATTCATAGTGTTAGTTCAAAGCCTAAGATTACCACGTTCACATGACTTAGGAGATAACAAAATGAATTTCACTAAAAATGGTATTGCAGTAGTAATCGGTGGCACAAGTGGTATGGGCTTTGAAACAGCGAAGCAGTTAGTCGCTCAAAACATCTATGTGTTGGTTGTCGGCAATAACCCAACTAAGTTAGATAAAGCGGTGTCAGAACTTCAATCACTAGGCCGCGCGACTGGCTGGCAAGCTAATCTTTATGATGATGCGAGTGTAGCCAATCTTATTGCGCATTTAGAGTCATTTGAAGAGGGCATTGGTTACCTTGTTAATGCGGCTGGTTACTTTAACCCTAAAGCGTTTATTGAGCACCAAGAATCGGATTACGAGCAATACATGCAGCTAAACAAAGCGACTTTCTTCATCACTCAAGCTGTCAGCAAGTTGATGATCAAAAACGGTGGCGGAAACGTGGTAAATGTAGGCTCTATGTGGGCGAAACAAGCGATCAAAGCGACGCCATCTTCTGCTTATTCAATGGCAAAGGCTGGTCTACACGCTTTAACACAGCATATGGCGATGGAGCTTGCGGATCACAACATTCGTGTGAATGCGGTGTCTCCAGCCGTAGTTAAAACGCCAATTTACGAATCTTTCATTAAACCGGAAGAAGTAGATCAAGCGCTAGAAGGCTTCAATGCTTTCCATCCAATTGGTCGAGTAGGTTTGCCGAAAGATATCGCAAACAGCATCTCTTTCTTGTTGTCTGACAGTGCTGATTGGGTCACGGGTGCAATCTGGGATGTTGATGGCGGTGTGATTGCTGGTCGTAATTAATCAGGATTCTTTTTAGGTGGCTATCGCGCAGGCAAAATAGCAGCGAGATAGCCTCCTTGATCAGTATTCGCGTAGAATAGAAACGAGAAAGACAACAATAATAATTAAAACGATAACAAGAGTAAGGTCGCCATTATGTTCAACATGGACTTTTCAAAGAGACTGGTTATAGAAACCGAGGCATTAGATTGGGTCGCAAGCCCTGCTAAAGGGGTTTGGCGTAAGCCACTTGAAAGAGAAGAGAAAGAATCGGGCCACACGACCAGCGTGGTGAAGTACGATCCTGACTCTTCGTTTTCTGAGCACCCACACCCACAAGGCGAAGAGATCTTTGTATTAGATGGTGTGTTCTCAGATGAAACTGGAGATTTCCCTGCAGGCACTTATATCCGTAATCCCCCGGGCAGTGCGCATTCTCCATCAAGCAAAAATGGCTGCACGATCTTGGTGAAGCTCAACCAGTTTGATGCGAGAGACTTAACTCAAGTTCGCATTAATACTCTAGAAACAGAGTGGCTTCCGGGTATTGGTGGTTTACAAGTGATGCCACTGCATGAATTCGAACACGAGCATGTCGCGTTAGTGAAATGGCCCGTTGGTGAGCGCTTTCAGCCACACCGTCATTTTGGTGGTGAAGAGATCTTTGTGTTGTCAGGCACTTTTAAAGATGAACATGGCGTGTATCCAAAACACACTTGGATGCGTAGCCCTCATATGAGCGAGCATTTCCCTTATGTGGAAGAAGAGACGGTTATCCTAGTGAAAACAGGTCATTTGCCACTGATATGATGATTATGTCGACAAGTAAAATAGAAAGCCGCTTACTAAAAGTCAGCGGCTTTCTGCTTTCTAGTGCCTATTGAGCTTACCTAATACACATTTGAGCATTAGTAAGCAACACCAATACGTTGGCGCGGGAACTTGCCAGCTTCGAGCTCATCAATCATCGCAATAGCGTAATCGCTGACTGAAATTTTGCTGTTACCATCTTCGTCGGTGAGCAGTTGATCGCCACCAGTGCGGTAGGTCGATAGTTTCTCGCCCGGGAATATTTCTGCGGCAGGGCTAACGAACGTCCAGTTAACTTCGCTATTAGATTGCTTGAACACTTCAAGAGCTTCGCCTTGTGCTAGTGCTTCGTTTTTGTAATCCGCAGGGAATTCTGGAACGGTTACTAACGGTACGTTTGGTGCTACTTCTAATGAGCCTGCACCGCCAACCCAAAGTAGGCGCTCGATACCGATGCTTGGTAATGTTGCCAGCAATTTAGCCGCAGTGTTTTTTACGATGTGGTGATTACCCAAAGCACGTCCGCCAATCGAAGTAATGACTGCATCAACGCCCGCTAGTGCGTTTGCTAGACTTGCAGCTTCATCTTGTAAATCAAATGAACGAACCTCAACATCGCTAATCTCTACACGGCTTGCATCTCTTACAACAGCAACGACTTCGTGTCCGCGATCTTGAGCTTCTTGAGCGATGTGACTACCAATCCAACCTGATGCACCTAATACTGCAATTTTCATAATGTCTCTCCAATTATCTAATTTATTGAGTCTGTTTCTCGACAGCCATTGCAGTCTAATAGCTCACTAGGTTGCGATAAATATCATAAAATGATGTAGATTGTATCTATGTAGCTAGCTAATAGGTTTTATTCAGTGGATAAGGGAAAGTGTGATGGATAGGTTGACGGCAATGCGTAGCTTTGTCGAAGTTGCGAATTGTGCCAGCTTCACCCAAGCAGCTGAGCATTTGGACATGAGTCGGTTGCAGGTTTCACGTCATGTTCAAGAGATAGAAGGGTGGCTGAAGCAGAGGCTATTACATAGGACGACTCGAAAGGTGAGCTTAACCGCGGCAGGGGAAATCGCTCTGCAGCGCTGTGAGAAGATCCTCCATGAGACCGCTGAGCTAGAAGTTACTTCACTCAATCAAACCGATGATCTTTCTGGAACCATTCGAATTGCAGCTCCGATTGGTTTAACTCAGCACATGTTGTTGGATGTGGTCGAACAGTTCACCGAGCGCCACCCTAATATCACGGTCGAACTGTTTGCCTCAGACCGCTTTACTCAGCTGGTGGATGAGAGGATCGATATTGCACTTCGTTATACCGATCAACCTGATGATAGTTTGATTGCACGAAAGCTAATGGTTATTGATTCAGTGGTGTGTGCCTCGCAAGCCTACTTAGACAAACATGGTGAACCTGAAACGGTCGAGGCGCTTCGACAACACAATTGTTTTCGTCACTTGAATGTTTCTAAGTGGGATTTTGTTAAGGACAATCAACACTATTCAGTTGAGGTGTCTGGCACTATCAAGGCTAATGATGTTGGAGTGCTAACTCGCGCCGCACAGCACGGGAAAGGGGTAGTTCGTTTACCTTGTGACTTAGCCAACCCACTGATTGCGAATGGCAAATTGATACGAATATTGGATGAGTTTGTTTCACCGAGTAGTGTGCTGTGGGCGGTGTATTTGTCTCGTAGTTATCAGCTGCCGGTTGTTCGTCAGTTCATTGATTTTGCCGCAGAAGCTTGGTCTAGCGATATCAAATCTGGCGATGTTTGAAACTTCATAGGCAATGATACATAGCGATAGAATTTTAAAAGCTCATAAATACAAAAATCCGATATCAATGGTGATATCGGATTTGAACTCAATAATTCAGAGTTCCAGCACGCTCTCCTCTCACGAAGTCTTTACATGTAATGATGTACGGATAATCGGGTATTTATTACCTTTTCGTTTACGTCTGGTAAAGGCTGATACAAGCTTCTCGTAATATCGGATAATACTTGGTCGTAAACTTGCGACACGACGCTAGAGATATCACTGGTTAATTCGTACATGCTATCTGCCGGTTGGGTCGCTTCGTTACTTGATGCGATCTCTGAGAGTGCATGCATCGCTCGCGTACAAACCGGTGACCCACTACTAAGAGGGCAGATAATCGATAACTGGTTGAGTTTTCTGTGTGTCTGAGAGGCGTAGAATTTGAATCTCGCGTACTCCTCAGGCTTCTCCATATCAGGTATGCACATGCGTAACTTGGTCAGGATCTCCATGCAGTCTAAGATCTGTTGCCAATTCATGTGATACTCACGGCTCATGTCTTCACGCTCAGACTGAATTAGCCAGATGATCATTACTTCATCCATCAAGAACATGCTATGGCGAATTGTTTTGCCATGAATCGATTGGTTACGCACCAAGCTACGGTTTTGCCAGTCGCTGTGCATGGCGATGAGCTTGAGGTGATAGATGCGATACATAGGGCGGCTATCAAACGACACATGGGACTGAAGCAGTTCAGATACTTCAAGTATGTTGTCGTAAATCTCGTTCACTTTGCGAATCGAGTCGCTAGACAACTTATAAGCTAGAGCATAGTGCGTTGCCGCGCGATGTTTGCGTGATAACAACAATAATTCTCTAAGCAGAACTAAGGTTTCAAACCTGTGTGATAGCGCTGTTTGTCTCTTCCTTGAGAAATGAAACAGGGCCGCAAGTACTAATAGGGATAAACCCACTGAAATAACTACAAACATATTCAACTCCTAATATTTGTATACCTACTTAGTGGTAGTGCAGACACCGTGCCAAAATAAATAAGTGTTATATTTCAGTTGCTTATGATTTCCCTGTAATTATGGATGATCAATGATGGTGCATGACTTCACCATTCTAGTGAATGTTTTTCATATTTTGCAGGATTTTTTGAGAGGTTAGTCGTGGGCGATGAGATGGAACTTAGATTTCAGTGTAGGAAATGAAGAAGGCCTCACCCTTTATATACTTTTAACTAGAAAAAGCAGTAAGAGTGAGACCTTTCAATGTTCATTTCTGAGTTTCGTTAGCTTAAGAGCTAAGCGTTTAGCACTAAACGTTACGCAAGCTTAAGGTCGAACTCAGTGCGGTACATAACCATATCTTCAATGGTCAGTACTGGCATGTTGTGAAGTTTGCCGAAAGCAACGATCTCTGGCGCTTTTGCCATTGTGCCGTCTGGGTTGGTTACTTCACATAGTACGCCTGCCGATTGAAGACCAGCCATTTGCATAAGATCCACAGTACCTTCTGTGTGGCCGCGGCGAGCAAGTACGCCACCTTTACGAGCACGTAATGGGAATACGTGGCCAGGGCGAGCAAGGTCAGTAGGCTTAGCTGTTGGGTTTGCAGCTGTCTTGATCGTTGTTACACGGTCAGCGGCAGAAACACCTGTTGTTACGCCAACTTTTGCTTCGATAGTGACGGTGAACGCAGTTTGGTTTGCGCTGTTGTTATCAACAACCATAGGTGGAAGTTCAAGTTGGTTTGCTTGCTCGTCGGTTAGACATAGGCACACAATTCCACTGCATTCGCGGATCATAAGCGCCATTTGAGCATTGGTTAGGTGTTCTACTGAGTAGATGATGTCGCCTTCGTTCTCACGATCTTCATCGTCAAGTAGAAGTACGCCACGACCTTCGCGTAGAGCTTGCAGTGCGTTTTCAACGCGAGTGATTGGTTCGCCAAATTCGGCAAGTAGTGAAGACTGATTCATGGTTAAACTCCTAAAATATCACCAGAATCAGGGCTGTATGAGGGATCTCAACCGAGCACAACAAAGCCTACTCATTACAAGTCAACTTTAGCTCATTATGGTTTTATCCAAAACGAAATGCACCCGCCTAAGTTGGAGGTACGAACCCAACTCACGCGGGTACGCCTTTCCAACTTAAACGAGTGTGTTTTCATTCTCTCTCATCCGGACTATAACCGTCGGCTCTGGCATCTCACCAGATCTGCTGACCTCGACGAATCGAGCGCTCGCGGGCTTATCTTTAGATTTTGCTAAGGACATACCGCCGGTGGGGAATTTCGCCCCGCCCTGAGAATAAAAATTAATAATCTGTTTTGCTTTTGAAAGCAGACCAGATGGTAATCCTTTCAATAGTGGATTTAAAGGACTGACAGCAAAGTTTTTAAGATTCTGGCCTGATAATCCGGTAAGTGTTCACTTTATCAGCAGAACGCGTCCGGTAGTCTATTAATGGGATGATGCCTTTGTCTCGTCTGGTTTCAGTGGTTTTTGCTATCTCTATGAACATTATTGGTGCTGGCGTGGCTGTTCACCGAATCAATACTCAAGAGGTCCATTAATCGAATATTGTTACACCATGACGGCTGACTGACCGTTTTGACATAAAATTGATATTGACGATGCTAAGCTGCGATAGCATACGACCACTTTATCTAAAAGATCTTAGCCATGACTTCTCTGTTCTCTAACAAATCCAAAGGCTTATTACTGCTCGTTCTAAGTTTGTATTCCCTCATACCCTTTTTGATCTTTGGATCTGACTTCGACCTTGGAAGTGCTGTTTTGCCTTTCTATGGCGCCTTCATAACGTTTGTGACTTACTCTGCGGGCAATCAAGGGTTCTTGGTAACACTAGCGATTTTGTCTTTAGTATTGTTCACGATGAAGTTTTCCAAAGCGAAGTTAGTCAGTCTTTGTCTGCAGCTCGGCTTGTTGTTGGTGCTTAGCTTTGCAGCGAAAACCTTCTTAAAGCATTCCACTGAGAGCCCTCGTCCTTATTCTGAGTATTTGGTGACGCAGGAAGTGGTTGATATGCCGGAAGTGTTTTACGAATTGCCATTGGTTGAAAAGAATGCTGCGATTGAGTCTGTACAAGATAAGGTGAGCGAGTGGCGAACGCGTCACTGGTTGGGTGAAACTGACTACTCTTTCCCATCTGGACATATGATTTTCGTCGGTGTGTGTTTGGCGTTCTTTGGTGGTCTTCTCCTAGAGGCGAAACGCTTTTATCTAGTCGGCGGTTTACTGGTTTGGGCTGGTGGTGTCGCCTATAGCCGTGTTTGGCTTGGCATGCATCGACCAGAAGACTTAGCCGGATCTATTGCCTTTGCGGGTTTGATCTATTTATTGGTGCCGCTTATCTCAGAGCAAAAAATAGAACGCTATTTACCTGCATTTTTGAAACAGACTTCTTAGGGATCCGTCCTCACTGCAAAAGAAGGGCTCAGATTAGCAGTACGTAATAAACGCTACTGATTGAGCCCTAGCTCTGCTTGCTTCTTTTTGGTTAGACCTAAGGACACAATTCGGTGTGACTCAATGAGATAGTATCTCAGCTCCTCATCCCTTTGTGGCGTGCTTTCAAACAGCTGAATCCATTTCATACCGCGTGAAGCAAAGTAGGGGGCAGGTTTATAGCCCGGCTCTTCTTTGAGAAAGTCGAAATTCTGATCGGACGCCTTGAAGATAAACGCAGGCTCATCTTTCGGTCCCCAACCACCAATCGCAAACACCTTGCTACCCACTTTCCAAACGTGCGAGTTATTCCACTGCATCACATAACTGGTTGCAGGCAGTGACTCGCAGAATGCGTTGAATTCGTCGTAAGTCATAGAGCGTCCTTTTATCTACTGGGTGTTTGTGTTGGTTTTCTAAGATGTCTTTCTTCTTCTTGTCTTTATCGCCAATAACTAGCCAGCTAAACCCTGCCAGATTGCCGTAAAGCCACTGAGAGAACATAGCAGTAATGAACCAATGCGTATCTTCTCTTTAGGGATGCTTTGTGTCGTCATTAACGCCACTTTGTAACCCAACCAAGCAGCAGGCAGCAAAGGTATAGTGATGATCAAGTGGTGTAGCGTGAAAAAGCCAATTGGGATCTGTACAACCAACGAAATGATCGAACTAAACACGAAAAACGCAGAAAGGTTACCACGAAGCTGATTGGCATCTTGGTGTTGGAGTAGCAGTGCCATCGGAGGACCACCAATACCCGAACTGGTGCCAAAGAACCCAGAAAAGAACCCCGCAATACCCATCTTAGTTGGGGTTGGTTCGAGTCTAAAGGGCAATAGGCTAACAATCACGGCAAATACTACCAATAAGCCCAACCATAGTGATAACACGCTCGTTGAAACCATCACTAACAAAGCGCCACCTGCCAGTGACCCCGGAATGCGGCCCAGCAATGCGATTTTTAATCCGCCAATAGAGATATTTGCTCGATGTTTAAAAGCGTTGAATAACGAGATAAACAGACCGATTAAACAGATAGGTGCAGGTACATAATCAGGAGAGACCAAAAACAGCAGTGGAGCTGCAACAATGGCCAAACCAAAGCCGATTGCGGTTTGCACAAATGAGCCGACAAAAATAAGTGCCATTGCGATAAGGACAGTCTGATCCATGTATTCCATAAGCCTGCGGATTAGTTTTAAAGGAGCGGGTGGATACTATAAATGAAAACCAAGAGAATAGTCTTATTATTCAGTGAGCTTTATGCCAGTTTCGCTAGTTATAGTTTCTATTATCGCGACCAACAAAAAAGCGAGTGAGTATCTCAGGATGCTTCCTTTCAATACTCACTCGCTTTATTGGAACGACTTGTTGTTTACGCTAGTGGGGGAGTCAGCATAAAACGTTAAGCCATTGCCAATTTCACTCGCTCAATCGGCTTGTCATTGATTGGTAAATGGATAAGTGCTGCTGCAAATGCCAGTACCACCGTTGACCACCAGATTGGCTCGTAAGAACCGTAGTAATCGTATATACGACCACCCACCCAAGCGCCTAAGAAGCTACCCACTTGGTGAGTAAAGAACACCAAACCGTACAACGTTGATAGGTAACGGGCACCGAAGATCTGACGTACTAAGCCAGACGTTAGCGGAACCGTACCCAACCAACAGAATCCAATTGCCGCACCGAAGATAGCCGCGGTTGATTCAGTCACAGGCAGAGTAACAAACGCACCGATAACCACAGTACGCACTAAGTACAGTGCAGACATAACGTGGCGTTTGCTGAACTTGTCGCCCATTACACCCCAGAAGTAAGACCCGAAGATGTTGAAGATGCCAACGTAAGCCAGTGCCATTGCAGCGCTGCTCGCGGGTAGGTCTTTATCTGCTAAATAGCTCGGTAAGTGCGTTGCGATAAACATTACGTGGAAACCGCACACGAAGAAGCCCGCGTGAATCAACCAGTAACCTTTGTGAGCAAACGCTTCAGACAACGCTTCTTTGAGTGTTTGGTTCTCTTCAGCTTGCGCTTGTTTGTTTGAGGCTGCTTTAGGCGCTCGCATGAACAGCGCAAAAGAGATCATCAAACAACACAGTACGCCAAACACTTGCATCGCACTCTGCCAGTCAAATTCATTCAGCATGTATTGTGCGCCCGGAATTACCGCGAACATACCAAATGAACCTGCAGCCGTGGTTAAGCCAAACGCCTTAGCCGCGTGCTCTGCTGGTACAACTTTCGCTACTGCGCCAAGCACGATCACGTAACTTGTCGCACTCAAGCCAAGACCAACCAGTGCGCCTAACGAAACGTAAAGCATGCTCGATTCGGTAGAAATTGATGTAAGAAGTAAACCCAAACCGTAAGCACATGCGCCAGCAATAATGATGCGTCTTGCTCCCCATTTGTCAGCGGCCATACCAACAAAAGGTTGGAACACACCGAACAATAAGTTTTGTAGAGCAATAGAGAAGCTGAAAAACTCTCGACCCGTGCCGAAATGCTCTGAAATTGGCATCATGAAAATGCCGAATGATTGTCTGATCCCTAGACTGATAATAAGTGTGCCTATCCCTAGCCATACCAGTAAAGGAAAACGGAAAATGCTCATTCTAATACTCTTAAATTAATGGTGGTGATGTGAGTGGTCTTGCGCTGACATGTGTTGGTCAGTCATCTCATGGTGATGTTCGTGCCCAGAATGATCATGCCCTGACTGCTGGTGGCAACCACTGCTTACGGCATGCTGAGCCAAGAGATCAATCAATGGCTGACTGTGATGCACAATAACTAAACTAATGACGAGGAATAACGTCATTCTGGCAAGTTGGGCAAAAAGAGATTGTGAAAACATACGGTGTTGACATGCGCTCAATGTTGTAAGAAGTCGCGCATCATAGTGATGAGTCGGGTATGTATCAAATGACCATTTGTGATGTAGTCTATGCGTTTTATGCATAGATTGTCGCTTGATAGGAATTGGTATAAAACGCGCTCAATAAATAAGAAAACTTGAAGCTCGTTAGTTAATAGAAACAAGTATCTAATTAAGAATGAAAGTCTAAATTAAGGCTTATAACTAGCTGTTTAATTTAAAGTTTCACAAAGCTGTAAAAACTAATATACAAACTAATCACTAAGCAACATTGCTCGTTCACTCGACTTATCTGTCAAACATCGTAAATTTGGGCATAAATCGTTTCAAGACTACTGAAACGCGATGTTAAAAGATTCAGGGAGAGTCATTCACATGGATAAAGATCATAATCTTCGCGAAAACTTACTGGCACTGATCTTAGGTAGCGCATTGGTTTCACTCGGCGTTATCTTTTTCAACCAAGTCGGTTTGCTCACCGGGGGCACGGCTGGTCTAGCGATCTTCATTACCAAAGTAACAGATTTGAGCTTTGGCCAAGTATTCTTCGCACTTAACTTACCTTTCTATATTTTGTCGGTTGCTCGTATGGGCTGGCGCTTCACAATCAATACGTTTATCGCGGTTTCGATTGTTTCGTTCGCCGTGGATCACTTGTATCACGTGATTCAAATTGCCGAAATTCATGCATTGTATGCAGCTTTACTTGGTGGTGGCTTGATTGGTACCGGCATGCTGGTGATTTTCCGTCACAAGATGAGCTTAGGTGGCTTCAACATTCTGGCGTTGTTCTTACAAGAACGTTTTGGAATTCGAGCAGGTAAGGTTCAGATGGCATTAGACTGCACGATTGTTGTGCTTTCTCTGTTCATTGTTGATGTGTCATTGGTTCTTCTGTCTGTGCTTGGTGCGATAGTCACCAACTTGATTCTAGCAATGAATCATAAACCGGGGCGCTATCAACCTGTGGTAAAAGCGGAAGCAGCATAGTTCGGTTCGCTCAAGCTCTAGATTTGCTTAAGTAAAGAGTGATTTGCAGATTATGAAAACAACAAAGCCAGCATTAATTGCTGGCTTTGTTCTATTGAAATAACGGATTCGATGTAACGATTAACACTTGCCGCAGCTGGCGTTCGGCTTAAGCTCGCAATCAATCACATTGCCTTGTTGATCAAGGGACAAGTTACAACACTCTTCAAACAGGTTCTTAAGATCAGCACGGCTTTTTTGCACGCGGGATTTAACCGTTGAATAGCTGACGTTCTGCGCTTCTGCGATCTCTTTTTGGCTTTGGCCTTTGATGTCGACCGCAAGCAGTAGCGATGAACTTTGTTCTGGCAATGCCTGAATAAAAGGTTCAATACACAATGAAAGTTTCTGCTTAAATTCAGAGTCGTGGTCTAAATCGGTAAACCACAGATCTTCAGCATCAATTTGGCTATCACGTTGTTGGCGTGCATGCTTACGGTAGAAGTCGATAATGGTGTTGTTGGCTAACTGGAACAGCCAAGCCTTAACACTGCTAGCATCTTGTACCTTATCTAAGTTCTGATAGGTCTTAATCAAGATATCTTGGAGCAAGTCGTCTACATCCGCAGAGTTGTTGACCTTTGAATGCAGGAATGACTTTAATGCTTGCTGATACTCGGCCCAGACTTGTTCGAGCTTCAAAGGTGCATTAGTTGCACTGTTCATTTACGCAACATTCGTCTTGTAAGAAATCAATCACACCTTCTAGGCACTCATACTCCGCCACGCAGAATAGAGTTCTTCCTTCTCGTCTTTGGCTGATTAGGCCCGCAGACGCCAAGCTTGATATGTGGTGAGACAAGGTAGAACCGGGAATGCCTAGCTCTTCTTGTAGGCCGCCAACTGCAATGCCTTGGTAGCCAGCTTTAACGACACTCTTATAAATGGTTAGGCGAATAGGGTGCCCCAACTCTTTAAGTGCTTTCGCAACGACTTCTAAGTTCATATTAACTCCTCAAGATTTAATTTCGATGTTAGTCGAAATGTATGTCGAATTCAAATTTAAAAACGGTGTCTGTGTAAGTTATTGAAAAACTGTGTTTTCGAAAATAATTTCGATTTTTATCGAAATAATGCTTGTTCTGGAGCTGTTTATTTCTATAATTCGAGAATATTCGAAATTAAGGATTGGTTACTTTTCTCATAGAGCCCGACCTTCAATCCAGTTTGGAGTTAATTATGAGCAATGAAATGTTAACAATGCTGAAAGACGCACTTGATATGTTCGCTTTCTTAGCAGTAGAGCTAATTATCTTTTTCTTAGCGATCAGCTACATTGTTGGGATTCTTCAAGAGTTCCTTACACCAGAAAAGATTCAATCTATCCTGAGCTCACGTAATGGTAAGGGTTATGTAGTAGCAGCACTACTGGGTGCAATTACACCTTTCTGTTCATGTTCGACCATTCCTTTCTTAAAAGGATTGCTGCGTGCAAGAGCGGGTTTCGGTCCAATGATGGTGTTCCTATTTGGTAGCCCACTATTGAACCCAGTGATCATTGGTTTGTTTGTGATTACCTTCGGTTGGCAAGTTGCTGTGTTCTACTTCCTTTTAGCAATGACGGTGTCTGTAGTGGCTGGTTACGCACTTGAGAAGCTTGGCTTTGAGCGTTACGTAAAACCTGAAGCGTATGAATCAACAGGTTCAGCTTCAAGCTGTGGCACTAGCTGTGGTGACTCTGCTCCTAAGAAAGCAGCACCGGTTAAAGCAGAATCTTCATGTGGTACAAGTGCATGTGGCGAACCCGCACCCGTAATGGCGAAAGAGACATCTTGCTGCGATTCTAAAAAAGAAGAGCCACAAGTAACGGTTTCATGCTGTTCAGCGGATGGAAGCGCAACAGCTGAAATCGTAGAGAAGAAAGAACCTAGCCGTTGGATGAGAATTTGGTTCTCAACTTGGAAAGATTTTAAACAAGTTTTCCCTTACCTAATGATGGGTATCGCGATTGGTTCATTCATCTACGGCTTCATTCCTACAGACCTTATTGCACAGTACGCTGGTGAAGGTATGTGGTATGCGATTCCAGTAGCAGCCGTGATTGGTATTCCACTGTATATTCGTGCTGAAGCGGTAATCCCACTAAGTGCAGCTCTAGTACAGAAAGGCATGGCGCTGGGTTCAGTTATGGCATTGATCATTGGTAGTGCAGGTGCAAGTTTGACGGAAGTTATCCTGCTTAAATCAATCTTCAAAAATCAGATGATTGCGGCCTTCCTATTCGTAATACTAAGTATGGCGATTGGTGCAGGTTACCTATACACCTTCATCTTTGGTTAATCTTAGATAACACCATCGATACGAAAATATAGCTAATAAAAAAGAGCTCACCTTGTTGAGCTCTTTTTGTTTAGCTTATCAGTCCGGAGGCTAGAAACCGCGAATATCCAGCTCATTATTGATCAATACAACGCACTGAGAAGCAAACAGCATGTTCGGGCCTAAGCTGATCTTTTCTGTTCCTAAGCGCTTTAAGCTGTTGTAGCTTTTCTTCGGCATTGGGATGTGGTCAGTCAGAAGGAAACATGGGTTTTCCGCAATCTCTGCATCACGGATAAAGTCGCCTTTTTTATCCATCATGTACAGCTGGTGGTCTTCGGCCAGTTCTTTGACTAGTTTTTCAAAGCTCATAGTGCGAACGACGATTCCCGGTTCAACCTGACGAGTCTGCTCTTTGGTCATACCTTGAGAAGCATCAACCGCTCTTACTACCGCTGATAACAATGCCGATTCATGAAAGCCACCAATGTTGGTGATCTCGTTTGAATCGAATGTAATCGTACGTGAAAAGTCTTTAGTACTTTCTAATACAAGGTGCACGGTGACATTCTCACGGTGAGATTGAGCAACGAAGATCGTGTTCATCAGAGTATGAGCCAGAATCTCAGTATGAGCATCTTGCCCAACACCTTCTAAGATAAGTTTGCTCTCTGTAGGGGCTGCGCGAGCGCGTAATACGAATGAACGCATGGAATGTACCTTGTCAGTATGTGATAAAGCGAAACGGCCTTATCAACATGAATTGATGAATAACCAAAATTGTGGCGGTATGTAACTCTTTTCTATTAATGAAGTCAAATAGAGTTGCGTATAGTGACAACCAGAAGAACTCTGCTTATTAAATAGATAATGACCACATTACAAGATGGTTAAGGTTGAAGCGACCCAATGTTAACGTAGATAGTATGTGCAAATTATTAGGTAGCTTGCAAAAGGAAGTAGTCAATGAAGTTACAGAAGATCAATAAAGAAGAATATAGAAAGAAGATGAACCTGTTATTGGTTTCATTGGTTGGTTCACTCGCCGTGTTCGCCATTGTATTCGGAACCATACTGATTGAACTATTTGGTTCAGGACAATCAATCGAGGGTGAATCGACAGGTAATTTCCACTTGAACGTATTAGGTGTGATCTTATCTGTTGCATTGAATGCAATTATCGCGAATCGTGTGAAAGGGCATGATTACTTCAAAGAAGCGCTTTATGTATGGAACCTTAAACAAATCCATAATCAAATTTATCGTAAGCTCAAGCGTATTCAACCCAAAGCTGAACAAGGCGACCGAGACGCGCTGACCATCCTTTACTTCTATTACACCACGCAAAAACAGGTATACGACCTAGACAACAACACATTGACGATAAAAACAGTTCAGCAATCGCTAGATAAGATCTTAGAATTGAGCGAGAGATGGAGTATTGAACTAGATATAGAGGCTTTTTCGAAAGATCTAATCGCAAAGTTTTAAGTAATATGCCCATTATTGTATGAGCTTTGAGCGATGAAAGAGCCTTTTGACGCAAAAGTAGCCACTTAAGAAGGTTTTTTGAATTTTTATCAAAAAAGGGGTTGCCATGTTTTCGATGATCTCTATAATGCCGCCTCACTGACACGGCAGACGCCACAAGGCTTCAGCAGTAATCAGTAAGACGGAAAGTTCGAAAGAAATTAATTTAAAAAGTGTTTGACACTTAAGATTAAATCGCTAGAATTCACGTCCGCTTTCAAGGGTTTCTTTGTAAAAAGAAAGTTTTGAGAAGCAAAGCTCTTTAACAATTTAAACCTATCAATCTGTGTGGGCACTCGTTGATGAATATCAAAACGTCATTCTCAGGAATGGCAGTTACTTCGGTAACAAATTGATTTCAATGAACAGAGTGACCAATACGTTTAACTACTTGTAGTTATTCGGCACAGTCAATTCATTACCATTCTGTTCCTATTTATTTAAGAAGAGAGGGGTAATAGCTTTAGAATTA
>NZ_JBFRUJ010000048.1:0-18667 GCF_041474575.1 Vibrio sp. 10N.222.51.C5 | reverse complement strand
TCAATTTTGGCATTCGCAGGGATTCCATTATCATTACTCTGATGGTTGTTAGTTTTGACTCCAACATTAAGTGAAGATTTAGATCGCTCTTTGCTCCGAAGCGAAGAAAGTAGTTCTCTATCTACTCTTCCTGTTTGAGCTAAACCCGAGTCACGCTGGAAAACCTTTATCGCACTCGCTGTTCCCGGTCCGTAATCACCATCAATTGGACCAGGCTTATATCCTAGGACGGTTAAAAGTTGTTGTACTTCTCGTGTTAACTGGGCGTTCGGTTTATTTGAAGCGCTCTTAGTTGACACATTCGATGTTTTCTTAAAGCGTTGATCAATTAGTTTTGCCTCTCGTATCGCTTCTGTAGTAATTGTAGACTTGTGTGTTTCTACTTCTCGCTCAGCTTTAGAGAGATCTCGTTGTCGATAGCGATAATTACTACACCTACTATTATAGTCATTAACAATTCGATTGAACTCATCTATACCTCCGTTTGTATCGAAGATATTTCTCATCGCATCAATACGCATGATTTCACGAGTACACCAACGAATCTGCGACACTGAAAGTATATTATTTGAACCGACAGGCGGTTTATTATACTGAAGCTTAGGAGTCTCATTTCTTGGCTTGTTGGTTTTACCTACGACAGACGAACTTCCTAATTGAGAAGCTGTTGGAGTCTTTGCTGTTGGATTGGCTAAACTACTACCGGTAGCAGCCTTAGGTACGGAACTAGGACTATCATTACCCTGACTTATTGCCATGAAAATACCGACAATGAGTAAAAAACCAAATATATACCCCCAACTTATACCCGATTTGTTACCTTCCTGTTGTTCATCTTGTAATGTTCCATCCGTAACTTCTGATTCTGAGCCTACATCTACAGTGTTATCACGCTGTGAACCAGACTGAGTCTTAGATTGGGGCGTTGTTATGGTGTCTGTAGAGGGGTCAGACTGAAAATCAGATTCGACTGAATCAGCTTTGTCTTCACTCTTTGAGTGCAGCTGTGATAAACCACTAAACCCTTTGGGATTCTTATTACTCATTAAACTAATTCACCCCAAAGACTTCACTTAATCGAGAAGCTCTCTTATCCATCATAACGCTAACCAGTGTGCTAAACATATGGTAGTTCGTAGCACTGACATCTAAGCTTGCATTAACTTTACTATCTCCAACAAGACTGTATGTACATTGGCCATTGTATACGTTGGAAGACAAACGACTCCATGGCACCAAAACTGGCTCACTCGCTCGAAGAAACTTTTTCCTGTGTAGAACGAGCCCATCGTCTCGAACACCAATACCAGAAAAATGATCCTTTGCTTTGCACACAATATCAATTGCAAAATTTATCATCAGCTTATAACCAGTACCTTTCCAAAACCTATCTAACAAGGCGCTAAAATGCTCCTGTTTCTTTGTGGTTATTTTGTAAGTACGATTAGTGCCACCATATTCAAATATATAATCTGTCGTTAGGCTTCTGCTTATTACTTGATAGCTATAGAAAGTAATATCTTCAAACCTAACAAAAGCCCCTTTCCAAGAAATACCTGATGCGCTAATCTTCAATTCGTCTTTGAAAGCAAGACCTATCTCAGCGCTATAAGCCATCTCAAGCTCATGTTTTACTTGTTCCCTAGCTTCATTTTCGGCTCTTTGCTGTCTTTCAAACTCAATATCTTTAATGTCGGCAATGTCTTTTTCCACACGCTCTGAAAAGCTGGTTACTTCTCCAAAAAGCTCAAGGCTAATCTCGCTTAGTTTTTTTGTTATGTCATCTTGAAGCATTTCATTGAACATATACAAACTAAGATCGCGAACTTTGTACGCCAATTCTTTGCTCTCTTCATGCTCTAACCCTTTCCCTTGGAAACTAACTTGAATAGGTTGAGCTATTGTATCCCAGCCTCTTAGGCTAGTTATTAGTTTCGATATAAGTTGGTCCAAATGGTCATTCGAGTACTGACTAGTGGTCATTGTCATGATATTTTCAATCAACGACTCAATAGATGCAGTTTCTTCAGCAAGAGCATGCTTTGTGGCCACCTCATAATAATCAACTAGATCTTGAACAAGTGTATAGCACTGCCTAACACCACTCATTGAATTTTTATCAACAATATCAGTTACTAAAGATACCAGCATCTGACTATCCAACCTATCCAATGAGTCTTTAATAGACTGATTGAAGTAGTCCTTTCGCAGATTAACTCCGTCCTCTAGCTGTGAAGTATCACTTAATAATGGGAAACCAGAGTACTTTCTCTCTTGATTAAGCAGAATCATGACTTCATCTAAACGGAGGTGTAAACCTTCAAAAAGGTCCGCTAACCTCAAAATTGAATCTTTGACAAGTTTGTGACTTTCACCTTTGTAAAGACTCAATGATGACGAAATTAAATTCAACTGATCTAGTGCATGTAAATGTCTAAGATCGATAAGATCATTCAGTGATTTAATGGTAAGTTCTCGGAGAACAGTTGGCTCTATAACTCCAATCAACCAACCTAACTCTGACTGAACTCTCAAGCGAGGAGAAACTACTTCACTTAAAAGGTCTCGGTCTGAGTCATTAAACAAACTAAACTCTTCTTCTAACTCTGAAAGTTCAGCTCTAGTATTACGTAATGTTGCGTTTAAGAGAAAGAATGGGTTTTCTTTAATGTTCATAATCACAGAAATCCGATTTTATTTTTATTAATTGAAGGTATCATCGGTAACAATTCAATCGCAGACATTAACTCATTGTGACCAAGTTTACTTATTCTGTCTTTAGCTGCTTTTCTAGCGGCCTCTTTAACTACGAAGTCAATATCTGCCAACGTGCGCCCTATCAAACTATCTATGACTTCATCTTTAATTGCTTTACTTTCAAGTGGTAACCCTTGCGTCAAAAAATTTAATGAAGCCCGGATCTCACTTTCATTTGGAATTCCGATTTCTATCAGATGGTTAAAACGACCTTTACGCTTTAGCGCTGGGTCAATATCTTCGATGAAGTTCGTCATTCCTATAATCAGCACACCAGTATTTATAGCTTCTGGTATCCGTCTTAGAAACTCATTAACCTCTTCCAGCTTATGATCTTTGGCTGTACTTCTATTTGATGTATAGGATTCCATTTCATCGATGAGAATAACGCTAGGTGCGCACCTAATTGCTTCTTCAAATACTTCAGAAATCTTTTTGCTTGTTTCATGAATGTAGGGACTTGCTACTGATGCAGAGTCCACTTTAAAAACTGGCCAGCCCAAGTGATTCACGAGCTTTTCCGCAGCATAAGTTTTCCCGCATCCGGGAGGACCATATAGGATAAAAGATGACGGTCCTTCGATACCCACTTTCCTATAAGAGTCACGGTGGTTTATCACATCGATTATGTACTCATTGACAAACTCTTCCAGTGACTCCCTGCCAAACAGTTCAAACTCGCACAAAGACTCATTCACAGTAGAGTCTGACGGTTCTAACACATAGTCCACACCAGCTAACTCAAAGCACTGTTCAAGCTCAGCATCATTCAACGGAGTTAATTTTGTTACTGCCTTGAAAGAACTGTCCTTAAGGCTCACACCATTTGTTAACCACAACTTATAAGACAGCTCATTGTCAAGATCATTACCTAAATCTAAAGGCAGAAGCACTGAGTACTTTTCTACATAGAGACTATTTTTAGTACTACCTAGTTTTTCTTTCGAATTTAAATAGGCATGAGTGAATGATAGAGCCTGTGAAAAATTAACTAAACCGAGACCAATATCAAAACTAGATACCGAAAAACAATCTTCTATTTCAAAATAATGAAATTCTTCACTCCCCACATCGATAGAACTAAACAAATTTCTGGGTAAATAATCGTTGTTAACCCAGAAGCTGCATAGCTCCTGAGTTGCGACGATAATATTTGTCTTATTATCAAGTTTATATATTGCAGCTGAGTCTACTAAAAGTAACCGTTCAATAATCGCTTCACCAGAAGGTAACCTGTACCGCATTGGCAATAACACGCTGTTCATCTTAGCTTTCTACTATATTAGCAAAGACTGTAGAATCTAGATCAGGAGCACCGCCCACTCGGTTTTGGAACAAATGGAAGTTTACTGTTCTTAACTCATCTATATTGTGATTCTCGATACAATGTATACCTTGCTGCACACATTCATTAAACTTAGCTTTATCAATAAACGCAGCCTCTTCAGAACACAAAACCTTAAACTGCTCAACGACAAACCAGTCTTGCTTATACAGAATTTCAAAATTCTTTGAGCGTAGTTCATCCATTGCCACCTCAAAGTCATGTGACTTACTTGCAATTGCATTTTGGGCAGTATTCATAAGCTTTATAACCACTGCGTGATCTGATTCTTCAGCATACTGTTCAATATATTCACTATAAGTATTTTTCATTTTATCGAACTCTAATGTTCTGATAGTTGATAAGTTCTGACTTCTAACTTTTGACAACTGACGCTTGGCTTCAAGTAGCTTTTCCATTGCTTCCTGAGATTCTTCAGGGGTAACTGCCCTCTGATTCTTTTCTTCTGCCAAAGCCACATTTTCGAATACTCGATTAATTTCATCATTATCTAGAATATCTCGTATCTCGCTAACTCGCTCTTTTAAGCTATCGGCTTCCATAGAAATAATTGCTTTTGAATCAGCATGGTTGATTTGGTTTTCTTGTCGAGAGTAGAAGTTCTTACCTGCGTTAAATACACCGCCAATACATGGTATTGATACCTCTAAATTGATTGCTCCGGAATCAAAAATTTCATAAATACACTCAATGTCAGCCCCCGCTGGTACGACTCCAACTTCAAAATCATGGCCAGAAACTTTCAGCACACCCACTGGTCTGTTGTCTGTTACAGGATCCTCTATGTCACCTTCCCAAAGCTTTATATTTATACTATTGTCCGTGCCTGCTCTAAGAGTTTCTGCAGCCTTAAACATCTTTGTACCTTTAACCGGTAACGAGTCGCCTGATTTGACCAAGTACGACAAACTAGATTTACCACCTAAACTACTCAGTGCTTCGATCGAAATCGAGTGGGATGCTGGTATAGCCTCTACTGTTGCAGATGTTTTTGTAATAGAGATTTGACTATCATTTATTGCTACCGTATTACCTAAAGGGTCAAATACGAACACTTTGAATAGGTTTTCCCCCATAATTCCCAGTGGGACGGTGATCGTTGACATAGCCTCAAGAGCAACTCTACCCGACGTCCAACCAGTGCTGATACTATCGACTTGATATTCATAACCCTCTGCATAGTCATCAAATTTAATTGCTATCTTCGATGCTTTGTTAGGAGTTCTAGCTTGAAATTTGAATACCAAAGATAGTGCCCCCTTAGACTCAATTACCCCTCGAGATGACTTTCTTTCACGATTTTGTGTAGTCCAATCTATTGACTCTGCAAAAATACTTGCGCCTTCAGCTACAGCTGTCATAGGGTTTACTTCGGTTGACCCCTTAATCCCCAATTCAAAACAGACCTTGTCACGAAGCGGCTTGTAATTAGTTGGTCCGCCAACAAATACAACTCTCTCAATATAATCAGGGGTAAGATGTGCTTTTGATAAAGCCTCTCGTGCGGCCTCAACAGACTCTAGAACTAAGTTATTAATTAGATGGTCAAACTCATCTCTAGAAATCTCGATATCTAAATACATCTCTTCACCGTCGAGATCAAACTCTCTGATCTCTGTTTCTGACAATGAAATGACTGCTGCCTCTTTAGATGATAACTCAATCTTAGCCCTCTCGGCCGCATAGTTTGCCATTCTCACCATGGTTGAATACTTAGGATCGACGAGAAAGTTATCAGGCAAATTGAAGTTACTTCTTAACCATGGTTTAACAATTTTATCCATAAGGAGTCGGTCAAAATCACGACCTCCACACATAGCAATGCCACCATGAGATAGAAGATTTACTTTACCTCTGTGGCTTTCTGCAATCGCAATATCAAGGGTGCCACCACCTAAATCGTAAACAAGAAAGGTACCATCCAGTGCCCCTTCTTTCATAACACTCATTACAGCGGCAACCGGCTCTTGCATCAAAGCAACGTTATTTATACCGGCCAAGTTGGCTGCATCAACAGTTGCGTCTTTTTGCATTTGATTAAATGCAGCTGGAACGGTAATAACAACACCGGTTTCTGGGTCTAGTCGAAGCTCTTCATTCAAGTATCCATAGAGCGTTTTCAAAACTTCAGCAGAGCACTGCTCTGGTGTCTTTACTTCATGAACGGCTTTAAATTCTATTGGAGTACTCGTTCCCATCAACCTTTTAAAAAGTACAGCTGAATTACTTGGACTGCGAGCAGCTTGTTCATAAGCTCGTTGTCCAACTAACTTATTGCCTCGTCTATCGAGATATATCGCAGATGGAGTAATGTCATTTTGTTCAGGGCTTTTCCAAATTTTTGTTTTTTGACCATCAAATGATGCTATTGCACTGTTCGTAGTACCCAGATCTATGCCAACAAAGTTTTTCATTTTTTACTCCCAAGAATAACTGTACCCATCTGTTCAATACCCTTCTCACTCATAATCAAAGGAGATAGTACTTGGTCAATATATAACTCTTCACTTTCGTCAAAATCATCAATATTTATCGCAGATACAGCCATGCCAGCATCATAATCTTGACCTTCTAAATCAATAATTTTCAAACCGCTACTCTCCAGCTCATCAGAAATCTTTTTAACAAACCACTTCAACTGACTTTGAAAGCGAGTTTGATCTTTCATAGCCAATTTGGCTAAAACACGCTCATTTGCCTTGGCAAAACGCCAAGACTCGGAAGCAAGTTCAACTAAAGATTTAAAATATGAATTAATAGACTCAGACATAATACTTCCCAAATATGGATGATGGGGTTCTCATAACAACAACCCAAATTATGTACACAATGTATCATATTTTAATTTTGCCGAACATTGTTCTAGGCCATGTTGAATACTGTTCATCTTCCGTACCAACGATTTTGGTAGTGGTCATTGAATCAAAGTCCTTTTAACAGCTCTATCCAAAGTTTCTACCCATGCAGTCTCATACCTGTCTCTTGATCAGAAATCAGTCTAAAAACCCATAAATCCAGTCGTATCCTTGCTCAGATAGTATCCACTAAGTATATCCTGTAGTTTGTCCCAGCCAAGCCACATGGTTCCCCAACTGGCAATGCGTGTCCGTTCACCTAGTTTGGAAATGGCTTCGTATGCCCATTTGAGCATAGGAATTTCGCTAGGTAGCTATAGGGTAGCGTCCGCCTCTCTTGTTAACATTGAATGTATAAAGGTTATTTTGATTTGAACAATTGGAACGAAGAGCAGACTAAGAGAAGAACAGAATCAATAACCAAATTGGCTTATGAACTAATGTAGACGCCTTGACCGATAGTCCGCACACTCCGAAGTTACGTTGAATTTTCCCCCGTGATACAGAACGGGGTTTACGACGAACGCCATTAGATGAATGGATAACTTTTAGTAGGGAAAAAGCCCACGAACAGGGTGTGAATGAGTATTTACTCTAGCTGACAATGGGGCAAAACCTTGTTAGGTGATCCGGTAACCGTTAACTCAACTCACTTCCGGGCAAAGCGTCGTCCACAGCCCTACTTCCCCCACACTTAGATTAATTTAAGCACCCCATTCACATAACCTCGCTGGTAAACCTCTATGCCATTTTCATCTTTAACTTGCCCCGTCGGCATCACAACCCATCTTTTTTCATCCATAAACTCGTCAGAAATGGCAAACCGCAGAGCCTCCACTTCTATTGGTGTCAGCTGATTTGAAGTAGCCGCCACCTGAGGCTGAGATTTAGTAGTCCGGTCTATGACAATATCGGCATTCGCTTTTAATACGTTAAGCTGGTCTCTGTATTTGTTCCTCTCCGCAATTAACGAACCGACAACCGCTCGAATGACTGGATCATCGATAGACTCCAGTATGCGTTGGTCATTATTGTTGAGAAGCTGCTTTTGACGCACCGAGAGTGGCTTCTTACGAGTCGTTCCCGAATAGGCTGCCCACGCATCAATCAATTGCTGAAAATGCTTTCCTGTTCGATTACGAATGGTTTGTGTCGAAGGTCCACCTTGTTCTTGAGATAACTTTCCAATCGTGACAATAGAGAAGTCCAATGACTTCATCTGGCTTTGTTGTTCTAGAATTTGGTGCAATGTTCTTAGCGCTGTCGTTGTGCGGGCTGTTGCTCTTGAGCAAAGCTCTTCTAATACGATATGTGGATCAACGGGGCTAGCCATTTTTAGTCACTCCAACTTTGTTTTTCGATAAATCGGCAAGACGTAAAATATTAATTCCGGTTTGAGATTCAATAGCTTTAACCCCAATCTCCAACAAACCCGCGTCTTGTAAATACGTTTCCGTATCAAGATACGATGCGATGAGACCCATCGCTTTGGTTTTATCAAGTTCTCCTGTCGCTTTGAGCATGGCATTAATCATTGCATTGCCCGCTAACAGTTGCGTTTCATCATCAAGTTGCATCAAAAATGGCATGTAACCCGATTTCATTAGCATTGAATTCAACTTGTTTGAACGATGAGTGATCGCGGGTGTTTTTCTTAAATCATCCCGCAGATCGGCGTAAACTTCTGCGTCATCACACAGTTGTATCAATTGCCTAAATTCAGAGTCTGTATCTAGAAAGCTAAAGAAGGGAGAGATCTCGGCATGTGAGCCCATTGCGACGACTTTATCCGCTGTATCTTCTGGCAGGCGCTGCTCTTCGATATTAATGAGCTTACGAATGATCTGAAAACACGCGACTAAGTCTTTACAGTATTCATCCGCACCAATTTTTTGCTTTTCAATGCGTCGATCTATTTGATGCAAATACTCGTATTTTTTGAAAGGCTCATTATTCACCTCACAAAAGTACTCTTCATCCAACAACTCAGCTTGCTCAGCTTCTAATTCTGCTGCGATTTTGGCTGATTCAGAGGCGTGATAGCTAAGGTTGTTAAAGTGAGCGGTTAATGAATGGATGTATTTGATGTCGGTGATAAACCAGCGACAACGGACGCAATTTTCAATTCCATGAGGAACAGGGCCATACAAGTCCGCTTGATTACGATTCGCTTTTTTTAGTTTTTCACCACCATTCCAGCAACCTGCAATCGAAGTGTTTTCCACAAGGGGCGTGGTATTCCCTCCTGCTAAACAAATACCTATCGCTTTTTCCTGCCATCCTGCGGGGTTCCTCACCCTTAGTACCGTGCGCAGCGACTCAATATCTGTATAAGCGGATTTTAAGCCGATCTGCTCTATCGATTTATTGACCAAAAATGAATGCAAGCTTGCGTCGTTTTGTTCTTCAATTTTGCTTTCTGCCACCTGCATTTTTTTCGCCATCATCACAGGCGAGATCTTAGTGTAATGCATCGTCATGATGAGCCTACTGTGACCCACCAGTAATTTGGATAATACCGGCGCGGGGATTTCCCCTTCGATGGTGTAGCAAGTGATAAGCGAGACACGTAATGAATGCAGTGGGAAGAACGTCTTACGATGATTGGTAGGGTCAATAAAATTAACTTTACTACCGTCCGTTAATTTATGGTCATCTTCATGAACATCCTGTTCGAGTTGCGCCATTAAATTAACCCAAAGTGTATTCAAATACCCTTGGGTTATCGGCAATTTCTTTTCACTATTTATGGTGGCGGCGGCATTGCGGAACAAAAAACAAATGTTGCCAATTTCATTGCGCTGAATATCAGTTTTTGTGCTTCCAAAATGTTTGTAATCAAGCTGATGAATAGAGGTTGCTTCCGTAATAGGGTTGTATTTCTGTTGCCAGTTGCGCAGTTTTTCTAGCCAATATAAGACCTCTTCATGCTGCCAAGGGATCACATAGCCTCGCGTGATTTCATCCTTATTCTTATCAGCGGTCTTATTAGTATTAATGTAAAGACCTGTCATCACATCGCCAATGTCTGGTGTGATGATTCGGTGAAATACACCTTTTTGCCAAGGGTGCTTTTCACTGCCTTCAACAAAATCATTCATTTCGTTAGCAACCCAACTTCCACTTTCGTAGCGCCACGTATCGGCTTCACCAGAATCAAGCATACGAACCTGAAAAGTACGTAATGGAAGTTGCAATTTTAGGTACAGTGCCATTGCGCGAACGGGGGACCAAATCACATAAAAATGCTCACCTTTCTTAAACGGTTTTAGCACTCCATCAATTCTAATACTGCGAGGCTTATCTACTTTGATTTTCCGCCATACAAAATCAGGGTCATCTTTATCAATGACAGAGCCGTCAACAATAAACCAGTCTCTTTGATGCCGGCCATTCAATATAAATGCGTCACTTTGCTCAATCGCCCATTTCCAGTCTGAAAAGTTTCCCCTTTCAATCGGACAAAGAGTTTTTCGCAACCGTTTAATGTAGGTATAAGGTAAAGCGTTGTAGACCGTTTCTTGATTTTTAACTGGATTAGACCCCTTTTGAAAAGGGTTTTTGAACATAGCAACCAACTCACCGTCATCATCCGGTTGCGAGTAATATGTGGTTATCACCCAATCGATAAACGAGCACACCTCATTGTTTTGTCGAACCCTGTAGCCTTCCGACAATTCGAATTGACCGAGAAACTGATCATAATCTTGCGGACCCATTTCGAAAAACTCGACGGGATCAATAATAAATTTCGGAACTAAGTATTCATCCAAAAACCGGTCCAATGCATTCTTCTTATGATCAATGCCATACTTCTTTTGATGCAACCACGTCGCCGCAACCTCTCGCCACGTATCCCAACCCGAACCATTCTTTTCGGTGAACCAATTAAATTCATAGTCTATTGATTTCATTTAGTTCGTTTCCCAAATTTTGGCGCTTTACCTGAAAACAAACCGTCGGGATCAATATCTTCGAACCCAGATTCCATAATGGTTTCCCAACTCAGTTCAACATCTTGCTTGAAGTTCGCATACTGCTGACCATCAAGCTTCTGCGTGGCACGCTCGCAAGCAAGTGTGACATCACGGACGCCTGGTTGGGTGTAGATCGACTGAGATAATAGAGAAGAGTGATGCAGTGCTTTCTTAATGAATCGCACATCTACCCCTGCATTAGACATGCGTCTTCCATAGGCATGGCGATGTCCATGAGGTGAACGACCTTCTGGCTTCGATGTGATTTGACCAATTCTGCCCATACCCGCCGCATAGCTTTGGTTGAATGCATTGAGTGTTAATGCGTTACCCAGTTGCTTTCTAGCAAAAGAAACAAAGGCGTAAGGGTGATTTCGCTGAATAGGAAGCAAGGCCATTAAATATTGCTGCCATAAATAAGCAAACACTTCCCCGTAATAAGAGGGAAACCAATGAAGTTGAATGTAGTTATCATCATGATCGACCACCTTGGTTTTCCAACCGACTCTGGCGGTGCCCGTAAGTTTATTGCGTGGTGTTAGATGGTACTTTTCAGCGAGATAGGCCGAGCGGGTACTTTGCCGTTTTCTGCCGACCCAATGGTTGGGAGCTTTGCCATCTTCAGGATGGTATAAACGAACGGTCACACTGTCAGAGTTCATTGGATCAAGAAACACATCATCAACCCACAAGTGCAGGGCATCACTTTCTCTAACCCCAGCCCCGTGCATCAACAGTAAAATCAATTGATCGCGAATAGCCACTCTTGAATCTCTCGCGCTGCCGACACCGTCGATAAAAAATGCTTTAAATAGCTGTTCGGGAAACGAAATCGCATCACCGTCTACTTTAATCACATCTTTTTTCCCGCGAACTTTCCTCACTCTTTTCAGTAGCTCTGTAGGCGCATTTTTTTTGATATGACCAAGAAAATCATGTTGATTTCTTTTATGCCACGCCGCGTAATTCAGTCGCTCTTGGTGAGTGGTTGCTTCTTCAAAGTCGTTAAGACTGCTTGTATTTTTATGGATAGAGAGCCAATCCGTTAAGCCGTTCAATGCCGACAGGAGTTGGTTGACGTTAGAAACTGACCTCGGTAACCAAAACAAACCTGAGGAATCAAATCCTTCTTTGTCGATAGTGCCTGATGAGAGTCGTTGCACAAAAGATTGAAATAGGAGGCTTGGCTCTGAGAATAGTCCCCGATTGGCTTCCATGTATTCCAGTAATAACTGGCATGCAAACACAACTCGGTTCATCCAAGGAAGGCTTTTGATGTGAGACTGACTAACTATGTACTCAAGCAGGGGATCGAACACGCCCTGATCTGTCATTAATACAGGGATGTCGAGCATTAAACCTGAGTGGTCAATTTTGACCTGAGCTTGAACTTTGACGATCGCAGACATCCAACACCACATCAAACGAAACTGGTATTAGTAAGTATAGTAGAGGAATTGCTATTGATCTAATGGAATAGAGATTAAGGGTAGAAGGTGAAACTGAGTACTTTAAGGGGATTTAGTATAGAAAGAAGTGCTATAGATATAACATATATTGCAGGCTTCATAAGGGGTGGGAACCTAGCCACATCCCGGCACACAAGTCACTCGCTGCGGCTGCTCCCTTCCAGGCCTGACCGAGTTCACGAGCTATTGTTGCGGGAGGACCAGGCCCCCATAGATTCGTTTTCTAAGAGGCTTGCCTCAAAGAGTGATTGGATTATTAAGCATCACAGCAACCATTGCAAGCCCTTCCACCCTATTTTTGAACAATTGCGGTCTAAGTGCTTATCCTTTATTCAAACCACTATAAAATCGCAGGTAAATTCACCATTTACCTGCATTTGGAAGGTTTGGATTGCTGGAGTACTAGATATCGATATCTTCGTTATCTTCTGTGCGAATGATGTAGTCTGTCATCCACGCGGTGCCTAATAGACACAACCATACTACAAAAACTGGACTAGGTACTTCGATACTTGGGGTAATCACCAAAGCCGCAAAACCAACCGTTGGCAGTGTCCAACATAATAGTTTATTCCAGCGGAAGGTTTTCAAGCGCGTCAGCGTTTCCATCGATGCCATGATGCCCGTTACACACAAGGCAACCAAAGCGGCATAAGGTAAATCGGCTATCCATAATGGAAGTATTAAGCCTAATGACCACCAGCTGTGTCGGCTAGCAGGCTTAAGATGATTTGCCGCCCACCAAATCACGATGATTGATAAGGTTTGAAGTGTGGTAACCCACGGGACGCCTTCAAGCTTGCCTGCTGATTGTGTCACCATGATCCCGACCTGCAAAGTAGTCACAATCAAGCCGGAAATAATCACGACCGACAAACTACTGCGTCTTGAAAAGACCACCATCAATAGCGGGAACAGTACCCACGCACTGACAGACAGCGTGATAGGCTGCAAAGGAAGGGTTAGACCATAAGTGGTCATGGAAACAAGCAAAGCTAATCCTGCTATGCCTCCCTGCGGTAAAATCCATAAGGCAGGAATGACCATTGCAAGCACCGGGATATCTCCCTCACTTAAACTGATTGCTCTCGCGCAAACAACCGCTAATAATGTGGTGATCAAGAACTGAAACGTTGTAAATACCATAGCCCTCTCCTTCTACCGATCCGTGGTACCATACCAATCGTAGTAATTAACTGGTCACCCTAGCTTGTTAAAAAACTCGATAACCTCGTTAGATTTTTTGATTGTAGAATAACTACTTATCAAAGCTTCTTATCAAAAAGAGCTGCCTTGCTCTCAAGCTTTTTCCCTGCGCTTTTTTTGAACACTTATTTACTGTGATTGGTATTTATGAACTAGGAACATTTAGTATGGACCAATTTTTGAGCCAAATCTTTGCTGTGATTCACCAAATTCCATATGGGAAAGTAACAACTTATGGAGACATAGCACGTTTTTCAGGATTTCCAGGCTATGCGCGCCATGTTGGTAAAGCGCTGGGTAACCTGCCAGAAGGTAGCAAACTGCCTTGGTATCGAGTGATAAACAGCAAGGGTGAAATATCTTTAAAGGCTGATTCGTTCGACAGACAAAAGCAGCATTTGGTTAAAGAAGGGGTTGAGGTGAGTGATGCAGGAAAAGTTAAACTCAGAATATACAAATGGCAGCCCTAGAGCTGCCACTAATCGTCAATTCAACTGGCTAAGTTAAGCCAATCAAGATGCCTTAACAGTGGCATCGATTTCTGATTAACGAACACCAACCAAACGTAGGTCTGCTTGCTGTGTATTTTCTACATCAGTAATTACTGACTTAATCGTGTCCGTTATGAAACGCAGTTTACCGTCAACATGAATCGATGCGCGCATGTTGTAACGGTGGTTAGCTTTAATTTTGTCGTTGTCGTAGCTCAGCTCGAATGCGAACGGTACTTGCTTACCGTCTGTGGTGAACTCTTGAGTTGCGATAACCGTCGATGGTGCATCAGCCAGTGAGATATCTTCTAGCGTAACGGTAACCACTGCATTCTCTGGCAATGCAATTCTTTCACGGTAGCTTACTGTTCCTGAAATCACTTGAGTGTTCTCTGCAACCACTTCTTGAGAAGCGCTCGTTTCTGATGTTGCTTGGCAACCAACAAGTAGGCCAAACGATACTAAAGACGTAATAAGAATTAGAGCCTTTTTCATATTCAATTTCTCTCAACATGTTTGCCGGACTCGGCAAATCTACTCACCAATTATAAGAGAGCTTTCATATTCTGTCTTGAAACCCTATGATTTATTGACAGATATCTGACTAAGCTAAATGATTAACACCATAATCTGACACCCATTTTACGAAGAGGAATGCTGGCGATGAGTCAACCTTTACAAGAATTACTAAGTTTACTTCAGCTAGAAAAACTGGAAGAAGGTTTATTCCGTGGGCAAAGTGAGAACCTAGGCCTACCACAGGTATACGGCGGTCAGGTATTGGGACAAGCGCTTTCTGCTGCTCGTTATACCGTTCAAGACGACCGTAGTGTTCACTCGTTCCACAGTTATTTTCTGTTTCCCGGCGATCCTGAAAAGCCAATCATTTACGATGTTGAGAACCTACGAGATGGACGCAGCTTTAGCACACGCCGTGTAAAAGCGATTCAAAATGGCCGCCCTATTTTCTATCTCACTGCTTCTTATCATGGCGATGCGCCAGGGTTTGAGCACCAGATTTCAATGCCTGATATTCCGGGACCAGAGAACTTTGCCTCAGAAACTGAATTAGCGAGCCACATTGCGGAATTCTTACCAGAGAAACTGCGCAAAACCTTCTGTGGCGAAAAGCCGATTGAGATGCGTCCGGTGACGGTGGTAAACCCACTGAAACCTAAGAAGACGGAAGCGAAACAATACCTTTGGGTAAGAGCGAATGGCGCGATGCCAGACAACCACTTGATCCACCAATACCTGCTTGCCTACGCATCGGATTGGGGATTCTTAGTGACGGCGCTTCACCCACATGAAGTCTCTATCATGACGCCAAATTTTCAAGTGGCGACGATTGACCACTCAATCTGGTTCCACCGCCCATTCAAAATGGACGAATGGCTGCTTTATGCGATTGAAAGCCCAACGGCAGCGAACACTCGCGGCCTAGTGCGCGGCGAGATCTTCAACCAGAAAGGTGAGCTGGTAGCGACAGCAGTACAAGAAGGTGTGATGCGTTTTACTAAATAGCACTCAAATAAATAGCGGATAAACGCTTCTTACAAGCCCCAAATACGCACAAACAAAAAGAGGCTAGGTTTAATACCTAGCCTCTTTCTTTAATGACGCTTAAGAAAACTCGTCACGCAAAAATCAATAAAACCTACTCAACTTCTAACGTTGGCTCAAACTCGCCTTGAACTCGCGTTTTAATGCCATCACCTGCGTCTCGTAGAAGGTTAAATGGCGATAACACTACGCCTTTCACCGCGCCCTCAGCGGCTCCCTGAGCGAGTTCCTTACTCTTATCAGCTAACAAATTAGCTTGTGCCAAAATACCTGGGACTTCCGCTCGTAGCATTTCAGATTCCGTGACGATGACAGGAATAGTCTGTTCGCGGTAAGACTTACTTTCAGCGAGCATTGGTGGCATTACGTCTACGCGGTATCTCTTTAATTCAGTTAATGTTGGTGGAATAACATCGGTTCTTACCTGCTCGACTTCCGTTCGAACATTTTTCACTTCATCTAATATCGCTGGGATTTTGTTGTCGACCGAGGCTACGGTTTGATTCACATCATCGATCGTCTTTCTAACTTCTTCGACAGTGTTTAACACCTGAGGAGCAAGATCGCTGACATGTTCTGCAAGCGCTAATAGCTCTTCTACTTTGAGCCCTTTGGTGAGGCCCGATATGTCTTCGATAACTTGCGGGTAAGTATCAACGATTTCACCGACTTTATTAGTCAATGAGTAGATGGTGTAACCCAAGTAAAAAATGGCGACCGCCAGTACCAGCTGGATAGCGGTAGATACTTTTGCAAACATGAATAATCCTTTTCTTTATCGCAGAGACGAGATCTAAACTGAGAAGATAGTTAAACTAAAGCGATAGTTAATCTATTACTAGGCGCAGCTTAAAGCGGCAATGCTGTCGTGTACTTCAATGGTTCCATCGCAAACGTCGAGGTCACATTAGAGATACCGTCAATGCTATTCACCAAGCGCTTGTAGAAATCATCAAAACACTTCATGTCTTTAACCTGAACCTTCATCATATAGTCATATTCGCCAGCCATACGATAAAACTCCATCACTTCTGGAAACTCCGACACAGTATTCACAAAACGACCATACCACTCGTGAGAATGATCACTGGTTTTAATCAATACGAACGCGGTAAAAGAAAGATCGAGCTTTTCTGGGTTCAGCAGCGCGACTCTTTTCTCAATAATGCCATTCTCTTCGAGGCGCTTAAGCCTTTTCCAGCAAGGCGTTGTGGTGAGATTGACCGCTTCAGAAATGTCATTCAATGACAGGGTGCTGTCTTCTTGCAGTAACCCTAATATTTTTTTATCTACGGCATCTATCACACTTTCACCAAATCGCATTTAAAGAGAATAATTTTCTACAATTTAAGCAAAACAAAGCAAATATGGCAAAGTTTTTCTCTCCGATTATAGATAAATTAGAACCATACCAATTACAAAGAATTCCTACACTCGATCAGGAGAACGTTTATGTGCACTGACCATCAATGGATTAACAACGCGATTCGTAAAATTGAAGCGGACTACCAACGCTCAGCGGATACGCACCTTATCAAGCTCGATCTACCAAGTATCGAAGGCATTGATGTTTACCTTAAAGATGAAAGCACACACCCTACAGGCTCTTTAAAGCACCGTTTAGCGCGTTCTCTCTTCTTATACGCTATCTGTAACGGTTGGGTTGGCCCAGAAACCACGATCATTGAATCTTCATCGGGCAGTACTGCGGTGTCTGAAGCTTACTTCGCTCGCCTACTTGGCCTTCCATTTATCGCGGTAATGCCAAAATGCACAGCGAAGAAAAAGATCGAGCAAATTGAATTCTACGGCGGCCAAGCGCATCTTGTGGACCGCTCAGATGAAATTTACGATGAGTCTCGCCGTTTAGCAGAAGAATTGAATGGTCACTACATGGATCAATTTACTTACGCTGAGCGCGCAACCGACTGGCGTGGTAACAACAACATCGCGAACTCGATTTTCAATCAAATGCAGATGGAAGATCACCCAGTTCCGGCTTGGGTAGTAATGAGCCCAGGTACTGGCGGTACTTCAGCGACGATTGGCCGTTTCATTCGCTACCAACAACATGAAACTAAGCTTTGTGTTGTGGACCCTGAGAACTCTGTATTCCACGAATACTTCCAAACAGGCAATGCGAACGTGAAATGTAGTACATTCAGCAAGATTGAAGGCATTGGTCGCCCACGAGCAGAACCAAGCTTCATTCCTGGTGTGGTTGACGAAATGCGTAAAATCCCAGACGCAGCAAGTATCGCAACGACACATTGGTTATCTGACATTCTTGGTCGCAAGGTTGGCGCATCAACCGGTACTAACATGTACGGTGTGCTTCAGCTAGCCAGTGAAATGAAAGCTCGTGGAGAAAAAGGTTCTATCGTGACTTTGCTATGTGATAGCGGTGAACGTTACCTAGACACTTACTTCAATGACGAGTGGGTAAATCTGAATATCGGTGACCTACAGCCGTACGCGGCGAAGTTAGAAGCTTTCTCGCAAACGGGTGAGTTGGCTTAAATACAGAGCAAGCACCGACTCCAAACTAAAAAGAGCCTTGATGGGCTCTTTTTGTTTATTCATTCTATTAATCAACCACCAACGAGAACAAATTACTCTGGCTTCTGCTTCGCTTCAAATGCCGCTAGTTGTTCAGGCGTCGCTTTTGGCTGATGGTTTTGTTTCCACTCATCGTAAGTCATGCCATATACGCGCTCACGAGCGTCATCGATATCCAAGTCTAAGCCTTGTTGCTCTGCTTCCGCTTTGTACCATTTACTGAAACAGTTTCGGCAGAAGCCAGCCAAGATCATAAGGTCGATGTTCTGAACATCCTTATTATTATCTAAGTGTGCTAGCAGACGACGAAAGGTTGCTGCATCTAGCTTATCTTGTTCTTCTTGAGAAAGATCTTTGTATTTAAATTCAGCCACTTTACTTTCCTTTATTCGATTTATTGTATTAATTCGTTGAGCTCTGTTTGTTTGTCTCGTCCTAAAATACG
>NZ_JBFRUJ010000047.1:0-74479 GCF_041474575.1 Vibrio sp. 10N.222.51.C5 | reverse complement strand
CGCGATGAACCTTTTTATTTACTTAGCGTTTTATGTAGCTAAGCTTAGACTTTCTTGAAGATGATAGAGGTGTTGATTCCACCAAAAGCAAAGTTGTTGCTCATCAAGTATTCAACATCCAATTCGCGACCTGAGCCCGTGATGTAATCGAGCTTGCCGCACTGTTCATCGACATTCTTAAGGTTTAGGGTTGGGCTGAACCAACCGCTATGCATCATCTCTAGGCTGAGCCACGCTTCAATTGCACCACATGCACCAAGCGTATGGCCAAAGTAACTCTTAAGAGAGCTGATTGGTACTTCACCAAAGATATTCGCTGTCGCGTTACTCTCTGCAATATCACCTTTTTCAGTCGCAGTACCGTGCGCAGAAACATAGCCAATCTTCTCAGCTGGAAGTTGTGCGTCTCTCAATGCTTTCTCCATACAGATTTGCATGGTTTCCATCTGAGGTTGAGTCACATGAGCCGCATCACAGTTGCTCGCAAAACCTATGATTTCTGCGTAGATCTTTGCGCCACGAGCAACAGCATGTTCGTACTCTTCAAGGATCAGGGTTCCAGCGCCTTCGCCGATAACCAAGCCATCACGCTCGCTGTCGTATGGGCTAGGGGATTTCTTGGGTGTGTCGTTTTTTAAACTGGTAGCGAAAAGGGTATCGAAAACGGCAGACTCAGTTGGGCATAACTCTTCACCACCACCGGCAACCATTACGGTTTGGTAACCATGCTTGATCGCTTCATAGGCGTAACCAATGGCTTGGCTTCCTGAAGTACAGGCGCTGCTGGTGGGAATCACGCGGCCACGCAGACCAAAGAACAGACCTACGTTTACCGCGGCTGTGTGTGGCATCATTTGAACGTAAGTGGTTGCTGTGATTGCTCGTGTCGACTTCTCGTTCAGCATTACTCCGAAAGCACCAACCGCATCGGTACTGCCAGTTGAAGAGCCGTAAGCGATACCAGTTTCGCCATTGGTCAATACATCGTGACCAATTAAGCCGGCTTGCTCCAATGCATTCTCAGTCGCAACGGTAGCTAGGCGTGATACACGGCCCATGCCACGCACTTGCTTACGCTTGTAGTGTTTAGGCAGTTGGAAGTCATCAATAGGCGCGGCAAGTTTTGTGTTGAGACCATCATATTGCTCGAAGCTTGGCATATATTGAGTCGCATTTTCACAGGCCTTTAGCTTAGGCTCTATCTGTTGCCAGTCGTTACCAAAAGCAGTAACACCAGACATTCCAGTTACAACAACGCGGCGGGTCATACTAAGCCTCCATTTACTGAAATCACTTGGCGAGTTACGTAGCCTGCAATATCAGACATTAGGTAGCTGACTAGGCCGGCTACTTCTTCCGGCTCACCCATACGGCGCAGTGGTACTTGAGGAAGTGCATGATCTTTCACGTGCTCGTCAACCATACCTGTGTCAATTAAGCCAGGAGCGACACAGTTTACCGTGATCTTGCGTTTTGCGAGTTCTAGAGCAAGAGACTTAGTTGCGCCAATCACCCCCGCTTTTGCTGCAGCATAGTTAGTTTGACCACGGTTACCCATAATGCCGGATACCGACGCTAGAGTGACGATACGGCCACCTTTACGCTTTTGAACCATAGGCATTACACAAGGGTGAAGTACGTTGTAGAAGCTATCTAGGTTGGTATGGATCACACCATCCCACTCTTCTTCCGTCATCGCGGGGAATGCAGTGTCACGAGTAATGCCCGCGTTGTTCACTACACCATAGTAAGCACCATGTTCAGCGATATCAGACTCAAGCTTTTCGCGACACTCGCTTCGTTTGCTGATATCAAATTGAATAAGACGTCCAGCGCCACCCAGTTCGGTGATCGACTTTAGCGTCTCTTCAGCACCTTGCTTGTCACCCATGTAATGAACGGCGATTTCAAACCCGTCTTTCGCGAGTTGAATAGCGATCGCTTTACCAATACCTTTACTGGCACCAGTGACTAAAACCTGACGGCTCATGATGGGCTCCTAGTTTTCATTTCTTGTAATTTTTGTTCGGTCGGCACGTAGACGTTGAGTTGGCATTGAGCCACTAACTCACCTCGGTCTTCGACTCTTGCGGTAAACACAGCCATACCGCTGTCTTCCATCATCTGTTCGGCGTAGATATCAAGGGTCTGACCTTGAGTAAACTCATCACACAGTGATTTATAGCGACGAGAGCCGAGTAAGAATCCGATTGGGGGCGTGGTGCCGTTTTTAAGTGCGTGATATCCAGACCATGCCGCTACAGACTGCGCCATAAACTCGATTCCAACATATGCTGGTACCGTTTGAGATTCGGCGTCAAAGAACAGATTATGGTCACCAATATCGACCTGACAGTGGATCGACAACGCCTCTACGCTGATAGCACGATCGATTAATATCATCGGATCATCGTGAGGGAGAAGTTGGTCTACAGAAGGGATATCAGTCATTTACTACACCAAAAATCAGGCTAATGTTGTTGCCACCAAAAGCAAACGAGTTGCTTAAGATGTTCTTTGCTTTAAGTTTCTGTGAACAGTTTACCAAATCAATCTCAATATCTTCAGCTTTATCCTGACATTTTTGTAAGGGAAGCGGTAAGTCATATTTCAAAATATGCCACGCAATTGCAGCCTCAATCGCACTTGCTGCGCCTAGAGTATGCCCGGTCAGCGGTTTGGTAGAACTGACGGGAACCTTGTTTGCAAAAATACGATGAATGGCTTTACTTTCCATCGAGTCATTGAGTGGCGTTGCTGTACCATGTGCATTGATATAACCAATGTCTTCTGCGTTTAACTGTGCAGAATGTAACGCTTTTTTCATTGCTTGTTCAGCACCATTGCCTTCAGGGTGAGGCGCTGAAATGTGGTGTGCATCAGAGCTGTCCCCACAGCCCAATAAGGCAATGTTTGACGTGTCTTGTGCTGCATTAACACCGGCTAACTTTGTTTTGCTGAGCAACATAAATGCCGCTGCTTCTCCTATGTTGATACCTTCTCGGGTTGCACTAAATGGCTTACAATGTGTTGTTGAGAGTGCTTCAAGACCGTGGAAACCATTGAGTGTCAGCTTACACAATGTATCCACACCACCCACTAACACGGCATCAGCCATACCTGAATCTAATAAGCGCTGGGCGGTCAGAAATACGCGGCCACTGGATGAGCAAGCCGTAGATATGACGTAGTTTGGCCCCGTTAATGCGCAATACTGGCTAACGAACTCTGAGGTATCACCAAGCTCTTGTTTTGAGTAATGGTAATCTGCTGGAAACTCGCCGTTTGCCAATTTTTGTTTGAAGACTGCTTCACCATCGGAGATCCCAGATGTGCTGGTGCCAATAACAACAGCAATTCTATCTGCGCCAAACTGAGATTTGGCTTGCTCGATAGAATCTTCAATTTGGTGAAGAGCCGACAGCGCCAGTTGATTGTTGCGAGTGGCGTATTGCGTAAGATCTGAAGGAATCGGTGGTAGTTCACCCGCGATCTGACCAACGACAGTGTGTTTACCATCGTTCAGCATATCGTGCACTTCGACCATATTTGATTCACGCTCGTCTTTTAGACAGCCATGAATATCGGCAATCTCTGAGCCTAGCGCTGAGTGGAAACCACAGTCTTGGATGTAAATAGGCATAGTGTTCAACTCTTACTTGGATTGTCGACAATCGTTGAGTTCAACGTTTGTATGGTGATGTTGTAGCCCAGGGTCAAATGTTTGAAAACAATGTCGCCTGCCGTTTTGTGTGTACCAGGATCTGTTTGGTAATCAATTTGAATGATTGCCTGTTGGTTTTCATCAAATACGGTTCTTGTTTTGTCGGTATCGACTAGGTGCCAACCTATGCTTTGTAAAGGCTGAGCCCATGCTTCAGCCGGCCATAAGGTAAGCATTAAATTAAATAGCACCTGTTCAGGTTGTGGCAAAGTTGCGCCAAGCCCAGACAAAACCTGCGTATCAATTACTTGATTCTGGTATTGCAGCGATAGAATGCGAGTACCCCAAGAGGAGAACCCCGCCAAAACCACTTTACCTGGTGTGACTTCGACTTGAACCGGAAGCTGCTGTGTATCATTTTCCCACGTAGCGCTAATCAACTGACTGGCTGTTAATGAGTATCCCAGTTCAGCTGGCAGTGGTAGTGCTAGATCGGTGTCTTGATCGATAGACACGCTCGCACCACTTGGCTGCTGAGAAACCATCGAGCAGGCACTCATTAGAATGCCCACTAGTATGGCGAAGGTTACCTTTAATGTCTGGATCATCTAAAAGCCTCTCGAGTAATTGGTCCTTCTACGTTTTTACTACTGTTGATCGCGAGTGGAGAAAGCAGCCAAGCGACAAAGATCCCTGTCAGAACCGTCACCCCGAAGCTATGAATAGCATGAGTCTGGCTCAGCGACAGTAAGCCGAATGAAAGTAGTGTTGTGAGACCTGACAAGGTGATCGCTAATAAGGTGCTCAGCGATTTCTTTTGCTCAGCAAAGAATAGGGTGTAGTCTATGCCAATCCCTAAAATCAGAATCAAACCAAGCAGGTTAAATAGGTTCAGTGTCGAGCCTAAAATGCCCGTGACCGCCAAACCTGCTACGCCTGCAATCAATGAAGGCAACAGCATTAACAGGCTTTGCTTCACACCATAGCGCCAGCCTAACAGCATGCCAATAGCTGCCAATGCTATCAATAACAGCTCGGTAATCTTGACGCGGTACTCAGCAAAAAGAGAGGAGATTTCATCCGCTTTATTGAGGTGTTTCACACCTTGTTGTTGAGCAAAGCCTGAATCCAGCCACTGTGAGAACTGCTCAGTGTCAATGACGTCTTTGATCAAAATGACCGACGCTGCTTGCCCGTCGATAGGTTTTAACCAAAGTGGTCGAACAGGCTCTGAGACTGGAGACTCCAAAAATCCAGATACCGTGATTGGTTCGAATTTTGGTAGTTCTGGAAACGTAGACCAACCGAGAGAGCTTTGTAATATATGGCTTTGTTGACTATAGAGTTGTTCAACCAACTGATAGTTATCATGCTGTTCTTGTTTACTTAACAAGTGTTGATTGATGCTGCGATACCCGGAGATACCTTGGCTATTGACCAGCGAATCTAAGCTTGTGGTGATTTCTGTCAATTTTTTGAGTAGCTTTTGGTCGCTCTGAGCTGTGACCAAAAGCATATTTTGACCACTGCCTAACCCTGATATCTCAGTAATGGCTTGCTCTTGTTGTTTGAGTTGTTCGGGCATAGCCTGAAGCTGGCGAATATCGTCGTCGTAACGAATTTGACTGAGTGACATCAAGCTAACGACAGTCACTGTTAACGGTAAGCCAATTCTAAATTTTTGGTTGCTCCAAAGGCTTAACCAAGTATGCCAAAGTTTCGACAGGGGAAGAGGGCGCTCTTGGCCTGGTTTTACCGCTAAAACGGGGTACCAGCACACCACACTGGCGTAAGCTGCGATCAGTCCAATCGACGAAAACAGAGCCAGTTGCTGCAAGCCTGGGAATGGCGCAACCAGTAGCCCTAAGTATCCGATTAAGCTGGTGATTAAACCTAGAGTGATGGCAATGAAAATATGCTTTAGGCCTTTATCGCTCTGCCAGTGGCTTCCTGCGGCCAAACGGTCAGTGAGATAGTGAAAAGAGTAATCGATGGATACGCCAATCAAGCTAGCGCCAAACACCAAGCTGAATAGATGCACCTTACCAAAGATAGCGACAGTGCTTGCCAGTGCAACCAATAATCCTGTACTGATTGAGAGTAAAGATAAGGCAAGTGGTAGCGCACTACGAAATGTCAGCCACACCAATAAAATAACGCCTGCCAATGAGCCCAAACCAATGGTACTGATTTCTGATTTCGCGCTTTCGGTACCGTAATTGGCGTAGAACACCACACCAGTATGCTGCACCTTGACGCCAAATTGTTTTTCGACCTCGCGCTCAATTGAATCAAGATCTGGAAGTTGTTCTTGAATCGCCAAGCTATAAGGTGAGTCCGCCAGAGTAGCCGTGACTAAAATATGAGTTTGCTCATTCGACTGGGCCGTGAGATAGCCCTCTTTCAGAACAAAGTTACTTGATTGGACGCCAATAGCACTGATGTAGTCGCGAAATAACAAGAATGGGTCGAGAGATAACTCTGCTGCAGTGACGCCTGAGAATGGATTGTACAGAGACTGAATGACATATTGAGCTCGCGAATCAGGCGAGTGTGTCAGCGTCTCTTTTTGTTGTTGGGTCAGCAGTTGAGATCGGTGACGAAAATAGAAATCGCTCCACTGGCTTTGAGTGCTGGCGTTGATTTTACCTTGAACTTGCTTAAACAGAGTTGGCTGACTTGAAAAAGTTCTTTGGTTGAGAGCTTTTTCAAAAGCGTCGGTCGCAACCATGGTTTGTTCGATATCGGGAGCGCTTATGATAAATACCACTTGCTCGCTCATCGAGCTGGATATCTGCTGAAAGGCTTGCTCTACCATTGGGTCTTGCTGGTTTTCGGGCAGTAACTTTAGAATGTTGCTTTCAATCGGTACCGACGAAGAAAAAGCGAATTGTTTGGTCAACAACCCGCTAAACAGCATTACAACAACAAGCCAAACAAGGGCAAGACTAGAGTTGGAATTGTTTCGCTTCAGCATCTGATAATACTTCCGGTAGATGGCTTAACTGACTGAATTCGATCACTGTGCTATCTCCACGAATCTCTTTCAACTCAATACGTTCAATATCGCTGTTGCCTTGCAGCGTGATAGCCTCAAACACCGCATTCATCGGTGCATTTTTGGGCTTTAGAGTCAGTGTCCATGCTTGTACATTTTCATCAGAGCTGGTGTTAGTTGCGGGCTCAAAATTGAGTGCGAACTGTTCCTGAAGTTTTTGCGTGTCCCCATGAAACACTGACAAGAAGATATGGCTGAAATAAAACGCCATTGGATTTTCTTTGTCGGTGATGATTTTTGCGGGTTGATCGGCAAACCTTTGGCTCAGTTTGTTATCGGTGAGCACTAAGTTCACGGGAAACGGAGTGGTTTGTGTCCAGAGTAAGCCACTTGATTTGTCTAACAGAAATGTACCTTGTGACGTTAAAGGCTGGGCGAACATCTCCATATTGCGTGTTTGAGTGAACTCACCACGCACAATACTATTTTCGCTGAGCACCGTCTGCAGCTCTGAAATAGAATTGACAGCAGCAGAGTTTTCTTTGGCGCTTACAAGGCCGCTTGCCATCATCGCAGTAAGTCCAATTAGCGCGATATTGATGTATTTGCGACTGCGTTTAAACAGATTCATGGTTCACCTGCTGTGGGTTAGAGGTTTGTGTTTGATGTTCAGTTGCTAGAGGTAAGCAACCAAATTGGTGCCAGTGTTCGACTTTGTCAGTAAACACTTTGGGTGAGGCAAAGCACATCTCTTGTTCTTCGATGGTGACGGCAACCTGCATGGTGTGAGCACGTGTCATTCGAGCACCGGTTAGAGCATCATGAATTTCATAATCGACGCGCAGGCGATTTTCCCACTCGGTGAGTTTCGCCGTTACCTTAATCTTGTGATTAAACGGTATCGCCTTAATGTATTTCACGCGGGTATCGATGATAGGCCACATGTAGCCAGAATCCTTCATCTCATGGTAGTTGTACTCAATCTTATCCATCATGATGCGCCTAACTTCTTCAAAGAATCGGAAGTAGTTGCCGTGATAGATCACGCCCATTGGGTCGGCATCTTGGAATGAGGTGATAAGCGTCACCTCAGATTGTAATGGGTGAAGGATTTCAGACATAAATCGCTCTCAACAATATTGCGTAAAGGGTTGGCTACTTTATGAGTAAAGTGACCAGTGCTGACTTTGAATACGAGCAATGAAGTGGCGTAGATCGCCTTCAAGTGGTCGATCTTCTACGATAAATTCAAACTCCTTAAGCACTTCGTCGCGAATGTGCTTGAGGTTCTCACTCATGTGGTGCTCATCAAGCTCATTGTGGCGCTTACGAAGTTCGAGTGCTTGTGTCCCCGCCAGTAGTGACGCTGCTGCCACTTGTTCGGTTAGCTCTAGAACGCGTAAACAGTCACGAGCTGCGATGGTGCCCATACTCACTTTATCTTGGTTGTGACACTCAGTTGAGCGAGAGAATACGCTTGCTGGCATGGTGTGTTTCAATGCTTCTGCTGTCCAAGCTGAAACGCCAATCTGTACTGCTTTAAAGCCGTGGTTGATTGGCTTACGTTCGCCTTCAGCACCCGTTAGGTTGAATGGCAAACCGTTGTTGAACTTGTAGTCCATCAGCTGAGCCATTTGACGGTCAAGCAGATCAGCAAGGTTCGCAACTGCAGTTTTTAACGTATCCATCGCCATTGCAATGTGTCCACCGTAGAAGTGTCCACCGTGCAGTACGCGCTCATTATCACCATCGATAATTGGGTTGTCGTTGGCACTGTTTAGCTCGTTCTCGATCATTTGGCGTAGCCAAGGCAAAGAGTCTTGAACCACGCCGATAACATGTGGAGCACAGCGCAGAGAGTAACGATCTTGGAGGCGATCACTGTTACGTGGCGGGCGATCCGCTTGCAGATCATCACGCAGCCATGCAGCAACTTGTTGTTGACCAGGATGAGGTTTGACTGCAAACAGCGCTTCATCGAAATGGAAGTCATTGCCGTGCATACCGACTGATACCATAGCGGTGATCTTAGTTGATAGCTGAGCTAGATATTCCGCACGCTTGTAAGCGATACAAGCTAATGCCGTCATTACAGACGTACCATTCATCAACGCCAAGCCTTCTTTTGGCTTAAGTTTGATAGGGCTAATTCCTAACTCTTTGTAGACGTCACTGGTTGGGCGCACTTCACCTTTGTAGATTACATCACGCTCACCAATCAGTGCTGCGGCTAAGTAAGACAGAGGTGTTAAGTCGCCACTGGCACCCACCGATCCTTCTTGAGGAATGCGTGGTGAGATGTCTTGGTTGATTAGGGTAACGATCTGGTTGAGTAGATCGTGAGTCACACCAGAGACACCTTGTGATAACGAACAAAGACGAGTTGCAAGGACTGCACGAGCTTGTTCGTGAGACAATATTTCACCTAAACCACAGCCGTGAAAACGTGTTAAATGCAGTGGTAGCTCGTCAACTAGGTTTGGCGGAATCGCAACCGTACATGAGTCACCGTAACCCGTCGTTACACCGTAAATCACACCTTCTTCTTTCAATAGGCGTTCTAAGAAAGCGACACCACGGTCGATCTTAGATGTGAATGCTTCACTTGTGTTCATCGAGGCTTTTGCGCCTTGTGAGATAGCGACAACATCCTCAATCGTGAGGCGCTCGGCACCAAAGGTGATGCTATTTGGATTCTTTTTCGTCATGGTGCTTGCTCAATGTCCAAAAATTAAAAAAGTTGTACCACTGAAGCGGTGCTTGCAGTGTGTAGTGCTGAAGTCGATTTGCGTATTTTTGCACGACTTGCTGTAAAGATTGTTCGCGAGTCTTTCTTGGTAGCTCGATCTTGTTGCTAAAATGCTCGAAATAGACATTAAAATGCGGCTTAGATTGTGAGTCGTCACGTAACCCAAACAGCAAAAATACGGGTGCTTTGAGAACCGAGGCTAACATAAATGGACCTTGAGGGAATGGAGCTTCCTTACCTAAGAACTCAGCCCATACTGAGCGGCTCTCTTTGCTGGTGGAAGTTCGATCGCCAACAATCACGATCCATTCGCCTTGCTCTAGTTTCTGTTGTAACAAGATAGCGGTATCAGGCCCCATCGATGTCACCTGAATCAGATTTAAATCAGACTGCGGGTTAACCGCTTTCATCACGGAATTAAAACGTTCGGCGTGTTCTGTAAAAACCAGGGCGTTGATTTTGATGTTCGAGTGTCTGCGACCTAAAGCTCGGCACAGCTCAATATTGCCAAGGTGAGATCCAAGGATTAGCACACCTTGCTTATTTGCCACCATGCTCTCGAACTGGTCTTGGCCATGAATAGTCAGGTTATCTGCCGAGAAATCACCTTTCCATGCCGCGAGCTTGTCGAGCATCGTATGGCCAAATGAAAGCAGATGGTTGTAACTGGTTAGTTCTCCGGGGAGCTCAATATTTTGCTGTTCCGCATAGGCTTTTAATTGGAATAGATATTGTTCGGAAGCGTTTCGCGCACGCTGGCCCGTCAAGTGGTAGTAACGCATCACACCACGCAGAATGAGGTTGAACACACCGCGACCTAACAAGGTATAAATGGCTAATAACAGCTTAATGCCTAATACTGTGCCGCGTTCTTGAGTGCGGGACCAGTGTGGTTGTTCAGAAGCTTGCGGCTCTGAATCAGTCGATAAATTTGGGTTATTATCAGCTGAATCGGATTTGAAATGGCGAGCAATCAGTTTTGGTGCTCTTGGCAGCATGCTGAAGAATAGACGTGTATGCATCCAACTGATTTTGACGTTATCCCACAACGCATCGAAATGAGAGATGCCGTTCTCAGGATAGATAACGCGCGTTTCAACGAAGTCTATGTCGCAACCTTCCCAATACAGGCGAACCAAAATCTCGATATCGAAGTCCATTCTCGAACCAACATCGTACTTATTCAACACAGTTTGAGTTTGGTTGATAGGATACGCTCTAAAGCCACACATGCTGTCTTTAATTGATAAAGAAAGGGTTTCTATCCATACCCAGATATGTGTCGCGTAGCGCCCATAGAGCCTTGCTTTGGGTACGCTGTCGTCGTAGATAGGCTGGCCTGATATCAGACGTTGTGGCTTAGCTTGTGAGGCCTCAATCAATGTTGGCAAGGCTTCCAGGTCGTGTTGCCCATCAGCATCTATCTGAATAGCGTGGCTAAAGCCTAGTTGCTGCGCTTTTTTGATTCCGGCTTTTACTGCGCCGCCTTTACCTTGGTTCTGTTCAAGCGTCACCAAGGTTACGTTTGAATTCTCTGCTAGGGGAGACAGAAACTGTTTTGTTGTGAGTTCACTGCCATCGTCAACGATGATGATCGGTAACTCAAAATGATGAAGTGACGACACCACAGCCGGCATGGTTGCGCCATGGTTAAAGCACGGGATAAGGAAGCAAGCCTTGTAGCTGCTTTCTTTTGTGTGGTGTTGAGAAGTAGCCTCGACGGGAGCGCTATTCACTTTTTTCTCCCAGCTTCATTTTGCCTGAAGAGTGGGTCTGTTCACCGTTGTTTGATGTGTAACTAAAGCTCAGCTTGTCTTTGTCAGCATCCCATTTGAGTGATAGCTGGATTGTAGCGTCAGGCAGGATAGGCTCTTGGAACTTAATGACTTCCATTCCTTTAAAGAAACCAGGAACGCCTAACTCTTGGACTGCGTAGTGAAGTGCCCAATCAATTTGCGTGACGCCAGGTAGAATAGGGAAGCTCTTGAAGTGCCCATTAAAGTCGGTGATATCTCCGCTAACATGAAGTGTCAGGGTCGATTCATTTTCTACCGTGTCTACAGCAATGATGTTTGGTTTTCTTTTATCCATAGGGCGAGCTTAGAATCCTTGGGCAAATATTGGTTCTTTGACAAAAATATAAAAAGATAATCTCAGTGTAAAATACGATCAGCGGTTTCTATGATTTTATTAGCTGTTCTATGTGAGATGTTAATCGCTTACCTTGGCTGTTGAGGGGGATCTCATCGACAACACGGTATTTTCTCGGGATTGCGATTGGCTCTAACCACTTTCTGAGTTCTGTACGCAGCATCAACCAGAATTTACCTTTGCTCATGGTCGATAGAGCGGCTTGGCCTTCATCTGATAATACCAAAACAGAGGCTAATATTAATCGCTCAGGCTCCTCAAATGGAATAACCACGCACTCACTTATCCAAGGCAGTTGCTCCAGTCGCTTTTCCACTTCAACCAGTGATACTCGCTTTTCTTCTATCTTGATCACTCGGTCCGTTCGGCCCTTCAATATGAATTGATTCTCCGAGACCATCTCGCACTCATCAGAGGTTTGATACCAGTTATTCTTATCGATGTACGGCGACAATAACTTAATGCAACTCTCACTGTTGAGACTAGCCTCAATACAGGCAAAAAGCTGCCAAGGCGTTTGAGCGCTCTCTTGCTGACGAAATGCGATGCCACCGGTTTCTGTGCTACCAAAGACTTCAATCGGTAAATGACCAAGCAGATCTCGTGACTGGTGAGCCGACTCGGTAGGCAATGGACCACCCGAAGAGAAGATTCCTGCAAGTTGTACCTTGTTGGTCTCATGCTTTAATCGTTTAAGTAGCGCTGGGCTGCTGATCAGTACACAGTTTTGATTTGCGTGAGATAAGATCTGTTCTGGGTATTCAAGGTTGTGTCGAGCAAATGGAACACCAGAGCATAGTGGCCATAAGATTCTAAACAGCAAACCATAGATATGTTGATGAGAAACTGTGCTTTGGATTTGGTTTCCCTTGAGTAACTCACCCCAGTTCTTGTGTAACTGAGCGGTCTCAATATCGAGGTGCTCTAACGTTTTATCTATCGCTTTTGGCGTGCCACTTGAACCTGAAGTGAACAGAGTTAATGGGACTGTTGCCAAATCAATGGTCGTAAGATTCTCGGTTAGAGGTTTTTGTGCTTCAGTGTTTGAATCCAATAAGGTTTGGATATTACGAACGTCATTCACCTCAACTTCGCCAATCGAGTTATCAACTAGCAGGCAATCAAACTGCTTACTTAACTCAGCAAGCGCACATGGCTGGTAGTTGCCCGGTAAGATGATGTGTTTGTTGGCTGCTGTACATGCCAAAAAGGCCACCGCAAATAGGTAGCTGTCTTGGGTACAAATCGCGATTCGTTGAAAAGGGGATAAAGACAAAAATTGTACGAGTTGAGATAAGTCGTCGTTAAATGTTTGCCACGTAATCTCGCTATTGTCGTCAAAGCAGACAATAGATTCAGGGGCTCTGTCCTGGCTAAAAAGCTCAGGCAACGAGGTGTAAGATACGGTTTGGGTCATAACAATTTAACTCTGACGAATGCGCTGTCTTACTACCCACTCTCCTGCAAAGAGTAACCCTGCAAACAGATAGCTGAGTAAGCCATTGTATAGGGTCCATACTTCTAGCGGTTGGAAGCAGGTGTAAAGGGCAATAGAGCCATTGATAACAAAGAACAAGCACCACACTTTGGTGACTTGTCGTGTGTAATCAACGCCACTTTGCGGAAGTTCAGGCTCTTGAAGGCGAGCAAGACGTTCGATAATCGTTTGTGGTTGCCATAGGCTCGAAGCGAATACAACCAGCATACAAACATTAACGATAACGGGATAATAGGTTAGCCAGCCGTGTTGCTTAAAGGCTAAGCCTAAAGCCAGCAGAACAATACCGGCACTTCCACTGATCCAAGCTAGGTGTTTTAGCTCTTTGATTTTAGCCTGACCGCCGGTGAAAATGCGTACAGCAAAGATAGCGGCTAAGGCAATACCAACGGTTTGTAAGCCAAACTTGTTGAGTCCAAAGTAAACCGCTATTGGATAAGTGAAAAGTATAATTGCCGACAGTAAAGTCAGCAGAGGACGCATTAGGCGTCCTTCAATAGTTCAACCACAGATTCGACAACGTCATTAACGGTGCGCACTGCTTTGAACTCTTCAGGTTTTATCTTCTTACCTGTGACGTTCTGTAGGTGAACGACCAAATCAACGGCATCAATGCTGTCTAGGTCTAGATCAAGATAGAGATGAGCTTCAGGGGTGATATCTTCAGCGTCAAGCTCGAACAGCTCAATAAGCGCATCTTTAACCTGGTTGTATACTTCTTGTTGGTTAGCTTGTGTCATAAAGATCTGTCTAGTTATTCGTTTGAGAAGAGATGTAGTTCGCTAGATTTTCAACTGACGCAAAGTGCTGTCGAGTGTTTGAATCATCTGCATCGATAACAATGTTGTACTTTTTCTTGATAGCAAGGCCAAGCTCAAGGGCATCGATAGAGTCTAGTCCAAGTCCATCACCAAATAGTGGAGCTTCCGTTTCAATCTCATCAATGCTCATGTCTTCAAGGTTCAATGCGTCGATGATCAGTTGTTTCAGTTCGTTGTGTAATGTTTCCACTTTGGCCTACTTAATGCTTTATCTGAATGCTGCTTTAAGGGGGCGATTCTACATTATATGAGGTATTTTCGAAATGCCGATATCGCCTGTTATGTTATTGATACGCTAAATATTTTCTTCGGAAGGGAAAATTGTTTGTGCAAGATGATGATTAAGGCGCCTTGCTGCCGAAGTTAAATTATTTGAGCCTTCAATAAATGGTTCGACTTCTATTTTACCTTTCACCGCGACATGAAAAAAGGGCTTCGACGCAGGAACTTGATACCATTTTTTCTCTTTCGTTAAGAATGTCGGAGAAACCGTAATATGAATCACGCGTAAATCGGTTTGTGTTCGAGTCGCGATTTGTGCCGCCCCACGCTGTAAGGATGGTTCAATTTCTGGCGTTGTGCGAGTTCCTTCGGGAAAAATCAGCATGACATTGCCACGTGAGAAGCGTTCTTCACAGCGCTCTAAAAGATCGTCAGGGGCTTGGTTCGGTATATAACCTGCCGCTTTGACAATCCTTTTCATAAAAGGGTTTTCCCAAATGGCCGCTTTGACGAGGCAATCACATTGAGGAAGTTGAGAGGCGATCAGCACATAGTCAATCAAACTTGGGTGGTTGGCGACGATAATGCAGTTACGGTCGTTACGCAGTAGTTCTGCACCATCAATTCGGTAATCGATTGCTCCGGTGAACTTCATGATCTGGCAAAACGCATTGAATGAGAAACGGATTAATCGCTGTGCTTTAAGCTCTCTTTTAATGGTATTGGGATTGGTTAGCGCGATAGTCGGTAAGATTAAGAAGCTCAATACTAAGCCACCCAAACCAAAGATGGTAAAGCAGAGGCCTGTCGCGAATACTCGCCAATACTGGTCTACTCTGCTCATTACGCTGTACCTGTCTCGGTGTTATTTACCCAAGACCAAGTTTGGTGCTTGCCAGCAATAGCCCACCTATTTGTACCTAATAAGATATGTTGGAGCGTTTGTAACCCTTGTGGTAACACGGAAGGTGCTTGGTTGGTCTCTACTGTCCTAGTAATAGAGTATTCACTGCCAGCGGTGAGCACTAAGCCCAGCGCATAATCAGCAAAGTTCTGTGTTTCGTACTCTTGGTAGAGCTCGGGCAGAGGTTGGTCGAAATCGATAACTAACACTCGATGCGACGGATATTGATGAAGGTAAAGATAAGCTTCGATCAGAGCGTTATGGAAAGTATCTTGCCCTGCGGCTATTGAAGTCAGTGGAATCGGTGCTTTGGCGGCAATGGTGGTTAGACCAGCTGCGGTATTATGTACCGACTGCGAGAACGCCATTGGTGAGGCATCGTCACCTTCTAATATCGACTGAATCAAAGTGGCGGTTCGATGCAACTCACCATGTCGGCTAGCAAAGACCAGATAATCAATCGAGGTGTCTTTTAATAGGGTTAACGCGGTTTGGACAGCAAGTTTGCTTTGCACACTCATTCGGCGGCGCATCATTGGAGGAATAGCTTTAAATTCAGTTGAGCCATCTTGTGGCCAATCTAAATTAGTGCTCCACGCTTGCCATTCAGCAATAGAATTGAGCCCCGCTGAATTTGCAGACCATTTCTCAATATTAAACGACATTAATTGGGATTGATTTGACATAGAGTATTGATTTGCTTTGAGTCTAACTAAATACTATGCGCGCTTATAAATAAACACAGATAAGGAATTTAAATGAAATTACTAAAAATAGCAGTTTCAATGTTATTCATATTCGTTCTTGCAGGATGTGGACGCGTCCAACCTGTAATGAATGTTGAGGATACTCCAGTTGCACTGAATCTTCAAAGTAAACAGGTTAAATCAGCTATTTCTGAATCTGCTGAAAATCGAGGCTGGTTGGTTTCAGAAATAAAGCCTGGTTTGATCCGCGCTGAATTGTATGTTCGTTCGCACCACGCTGTGGTTGAAATTCCTTATAGTGATAAGTTTTACTCTATTCTTTACGTTGAATCAGAGAATTTGAAGTACGACGATGGTGAAATACACCGTAATTACAACCGTTGGGTTAATAACTTAAACGTTGATATTAAACGTAAGCTTGCGCAAATGGCAGCTGAGTAACTCTCTATTATTTAAAGTTAGGTTTTTCGTGTCGGAATATAAATTAGATCCATTCAACGCATTAGAAGCAAAAACAGAAGCGCAGAAATTGTCTTTCGCTCCGATTGTTTTTCATACTGCTCGTACACTTCGTGATTTAGGCATTTTGAAAGCGTTAGATGACGCGGGCAACGAGGGTTTACCAGCAGAGTCTATCTCTGAATCGACCGGTGTCTCTGAGTACGGCGTGAAAGTCCTGCTCGATATGGCGTTAAGTGCTCATATTGTGACTTGGGAAAAGCCTAACTACAAAATGGCTAACCTTGGTTTCTACCTTCTGCATGATGGTATGACTAACGCAAACATGGATTTCACAGCCGATGTTTGTTATGCCGCGATGATGCATCTAACAGAAGCGATTGAAGAAGGCACACCTGCAGGCTTGAAAGAGTTGGGTGATTGGGAAACCATTTACCAAGGCTTGTCTCAATTGCCAGAAAAAGCAAAAGAGAGTTGGTTCAAGTTTGATCACTTCTATTCGGATCGCTCGTTCCCTGTGTTACTTGAAAAAGTCTTCAGCAAGAAACCTAAGTCGCTGGTGGATATCGGCGGCAACACGGGTAAGTGGGCGATGCAATGCTGCAACCATGATGCGGACGTTGAGGTGACGATTGTTGATTTGCCACAGCAGCTAGAAATGGCAATGGCAAACGCGGCAAAGCATGGTCATCAAGAGCGAGTCACGCCATTCCCAGCGAATATGCTCGATAAACAGCAAACTCTGCCAACGGGCGCGGATGTTTGGTGGATGAGTCAGTTCCTTGATTGTTTCTCGCCAATGGAGATTCTGAGCATATTAAAGCGCGTTCGCTCTCATATGTCAGAAGATGCGACTGTCTATATCCTTGAACTGTTTTGGGATTCACAGAAATACGATGCGGCTTCTTATAGCTTAAACGCGACGTCTCTCTACTTTACCTGCTTGGCCAATGGCAACAGTCGTTTTTACCGCAGTGAAGATTTCTTAGAGATTGTTGAAGAAGCGGGCTTTGAAGTGGTAACGCGTACCGACGATATCGGTCTTGGTCACACGCTTCTAGAATTGAAAGCTGGCGCGCAATAAAAATAACAAACATGGCTTAAATAATGAAAAAACTATCAACTCAAGTGGTGATCATCGGAGCTGGGCCATCAGGGTCTATTGCTGCGTCTTTACTTCATAAAAAAGGCATCGATGTTCGAGTGATTGAAAAGAGCGTATTCCCTCGCTTTTCTATTGGTGAAAGCCTATTACCAGCTTGTATGGAAATGATTGAACAGGCTGGGATGACTGACGCAGTGATCAACGCTAACTTCCAATACAAAGATGGCGCTGCCTTTCGCAAAAATGGTGTTTATACGGCGTTCAATTTTGAAGACAAGTTCTCTTCTGGCCCTGGAACCACGTTTCAGGTTCAGCGAGGTGCCTTTGATAAGGTTTTGGCAGATACGGCTGATGCGCAGGGTGTCTGCATTGATTACCAACATGAGTTAATGGGCATTAATTTCACCGACGACAGCACCATTTTAGATGTACAAGTGCTGGGTGGAGAGCGTTATCAGATAGAAGCTCAATACGTTCTGGATGGCAGTGGTTTTGGTCGAGTGCTACCAAAAATGCTTAACTTGGAAGAGCCGTCATCGCTTCCTCCACGCAAAGCTATTTTTACGCACATTAACGATCATATTGCAGAGGTGGATACCGATCTTGAATATGACCGAAATAAAATTCTTATCTCTGTGCATCCAACCAACCCTGATGTTTGGTATTGGTTGATCCCGTTTAGTAACGGTGTCTCTTCGTTTGGTGTGGTAGGAGAGCCTAAGTTCTTTGAGTCCTATCCAGAAGACAAGATTGCTGCAATTAAACAGCTGGCAGCGGAAGAGCCGGGCTTGGCTGAGATACTGGCAAGCGCCGAGTATCCAAACCCTGCGGGTGAAATTGGTGGCTATTCTGCCAATGTAAAACATTTGGCGACGGATAAGTACGCGTTGCTTGGCAATGCCGGCGAGTTCCTTGACCCGGTGTTCTCGTCAGGCGTGACGATTGCGATGAAGTCGGCACAGTTTGCGGTTGAGTGTGTCGAAAAGCAACTTAACGGTGAGAAGGTAGATTGGGAACGCGATTATGCCGCTCCTTTGATGGTTGGTGTAAACACCTTTAGAACGTATGTTGAGGGGTGGTACTCAGGTACTTTGCAGGATGTGATTTTCTATCAAGATCCAAATCCAAAGATTAAGCAGATGGTGTGCTCAATTCTGGCGGGTTACGCATGGGATCAAGCCAACCCTTATGTGAAAGAGTCTAAGCGCCGATTGGCGACACTGGCTGAGATATGCCGAAACTAGGTAATCGATTTTGTATGTAGCAATACTCTAAATTGCCACGATGGATCGTCATAAATTAAAAACAGCCGCAATGTGCGGCTGTTTTTGTATCTGAAAAATATGGGCGGTCAGCTTAATCGGATTTAAGCCTATTTTAAGTCGATGCTGTTCAATCGTCCCATAAATATAAGTAGATCAATTACGTCTTTGTGAGCATCAAGCAGCGCACGTTTGGTTTGGCTATAAGCTGCAAGTCGGCCGTGCTTTCTGATTGAACATACCTTGGTTTTGTACTTGTAGTCACCATTCTCAGAGAAGACGCGCCACTTAGCGATGTAGCACTCGTCGCGGTGCTCAGGATCACTCTGAGTTGGATTTGGCTTGAATACAATTTTGGGTTCTAAACTATGAGGCAGGCGCGTCATTAGGTAGGGCTCTTTGAGGACTTTGGGCCAAAATTTACCCCAAAGCTGTCTGCCCAGTTCATCTCTTAATTTAATGGTTTTCTTTAGTGCTTTGTCTTCACCCATACGAACAAAACCGACCGACCGATGCAGCACCGTATCTTCGGGAGTATGGATGTGGATCTTAAAAGCGGTTTTACCTTTCGAGATAAAGCGGTAACCGGTAGCACCAATTAGATTATTCTGACTCATAGTTTGCTAAGTGATGATTATGTTATCAATAAGATTACGCCAAATACTGCAAAACCGAAACTAATACCCATGAAAAAAATAAAGCCTTAGCATCTTTGCTAAGGCTTTATTAGAAACTCTGAGACGAGAGTGTCGCTAACTACATGATTTTCTGCATCACATCACCAATTTGAATGCTTCCCGCAAGGCTTGGCTGATCAATCGTGAGTTCCGCTTCGTTTTCGTAAACGCGAGAAACCGTTAGGGTGATGTCGCTTTGAGAAACCTTGTTGCGTGGCAAACCGCGTTGGTCGATAAACGAACCTGTGTGCCACAGTTGCAACTTGTCACCTTGTTGTACGCCATGCATTCGACCTAAATCAATGGTCACAGTGTTACCAAATACCGCTGCCACCTCTGGAAGGGTGATCTTACATGACACTTCCGATTCCAAGTCCAACATAATATTGCGGCTAACACGCAGCATCATACTGCCGTAGGTTGATGCCCAGAAACGAGCACTGCGGGTGTCCACTTCACTGGTCTTAGCAAATGGCCACTTTGCCACTTCACGATAGCTACGGTTGTAAACCTGATGTCCTGTTTTACCATCGAAGACTTGCATCTCTAACGCAAACTGACGATTGATGATGTCGTCTTTCAAAAGCTTGGACTCGATGGTCGCGGTTAAATCGGTAATGTCGCCACCAATGATGTATTGTGCGCCAGTGTCTTGGGCGATCATCTTGATCACCTCTGGTCGACGCTTGTCGATATCGTAATTGGTCGTGCCAACGGAAACAAAGCTGCGAGACTCTTGCGCCAGCTGTCGGTCCACGACATGGCCAAAATCATCACCAATGTTATAGATTCTGCCCATTACAGCTTGCTGAGGGGAGGTCACATCAATGTTGCCGACTAAAAATGTCTTCTTGTATTGGCTCTCATGGCAAGCATTTGCCGAAGGATAGATATCGATCCTTGCGGTGATCATTATATTGCCACTGCGTTTTTTCTCTTTCTCTACCAAGATGTAGCGCACTTCATGATTGGTAAATTGAAACTCTTTCTTGTTTGCGTCGAGGTACGGCGTGAGGTTGGAGATACTACCAATATCAGCACCTGAGAACTGGATCGCTTTATATACCGCGTCTTCCAGAGCATGGACCCTTGCCGTTTCCTCTGACGATACGATGGCTGCGGTACCGGTAACCTCATACCAAGAGGCATGAGCACTGAAGCTTATGGTTATCAGTGAACTTATTGAAAATAAGTAAGAAATTATTTTTTTCATCTATTCGTTACCAGTTGGGTATAAATATTGCTTAACAAATAACTATAAGCTTGAAGCTGACTTAAGTGCGTTTTTCTTAATCTGAACCATTAATGAAAAGCAAAGACTGTTCCAACATTGTAATCCATTGAAAAGAATAATGGTGAGAACATATTGGAACAGGTGGCACTAAAACTATCTGGAGATTAGAGAATGAAAAAATGGCTCGTAGTAATGAGTGTCATGTTACTGACATCATGCGCTTATTCGCCGATCTATAACGGCAAGTCTGAATATTCAGGCAGTCAGTTTATGTTGATGGACAGCCCTCGTCATACCATGGATTTTTTTGTGGAAAGTATGACTGAAGATTTGATCATTTCGAATACAAGTATTTCAGCGAGAACGCCAATAGCAATTACTTCGTTTGTGGACCTGCAGCACATGGACACAACGAACTGGCTAGGCAACTCGGTATCAGAAGGCTTCATTCATCAGTTTCAGCGTCGTGGCTTCAAGGTAGTTGATTTTAAAACTACTGGCTCTATCCAAGTGACTCACCAAGGTGACTTTGCGTTGAGCCGCGATTGGAAAGACTTAGCTCAAGAGCAAGACGTACAGTATGTACTGACAGGCACCATGCTTCGCCAAGAAGGCGGTGTACTAGTAAATGCTCGCGTTGTTGGCATGCAAACTCGAATTGTAGTGGCGACGGCACAAGGCTTCTTACCTGCAGACCGTATTGGCCGTGACCTAGATACTCTCAACAGTATTCGAACTCAAGATGGCGTGATCATTCGTTCCGATCCAACGATCAGTCAGCCTTATACTGTTATTCTTCGCCCTTAGGAGTTCGAGATGAAGAAGTTAATGTTTGTTGTTGCCGCTTTATTGCTTGTTGGCTGTCAGCCATTGCAGAGCATGAGACCTGATGATTTCTTAGTGGCTGTTGGCTATGCGAGTATCAGTGAGCAGAAAGGTCGTAACGACGAAGAGAGACGTATCCGCGCGATGAGAGCCTCTAAGATCGATGCTTATCGTGAGCTTGCTGAACAGGTTTACGGCATGCGAGTAAGCGGTCGAGCAGAACTTGAAGATCAACGGCTTGGTACAGAGCGTACGTCAGGTGCGGTTGATGGTGTTATCCGTGGCGCAGAAGTGGTGCGCAGTTACCCTGTGGGTGATAGCTACGTAACAGAGCTTCAGTTGGATATTCGCAAGATGGATCAGCTACGTAACTACGGTGAAGTTCAGGCAGTACCTGAGAAGAGACAACAAACACTGTTCTAATTTCGGTGTTCGAATTGAATATTCAGTGATATTGGTTGCTACTCGCTTTCCAGATGGCATATCGGCAACCAATAACTAATATGGATGTAAAAGCGGCAAGTATGAAAATACTTGCCGCTTTTTTGTTTATCGATTTTGTCAGGGTGTTCAAAGGCTGATTAGAAATTTTGATAAAGAACAACGACAGAAATAGCCTGAGATACAGACTTAAGTAGGAGTGTTGTTGAAGAGGTAGCTTAACTAGGCTTTTAGGTTGGTTCCCAGCGTGGAAATAGTATGCGTTTGACCACCGGCATTGTAGGTCATGCCAATTTTACCGTGGCTTTGCTGCATCATATTGCTGAGTTTTTTGAAGCTAAGGTGTGCTCGATTCAAGGCTTCGCCATTAACAAGGTTCGCTTGCTGGCAATCGTGCACTATCGACTGGATCTTTGTGACTAACTGAGCAAGTTCAGGATTCTCGGTCAGTTCTGAGATATTGGTATGGGTCGCGATTCGCTGATCGGTTGATCTTAATTGTTCAACAAGGACTACTTTTTCTTTGGCGATTCGCTCAATATCGTTTGATTGTCGGCTCGTAATAGCGGTTTTCTCTGAACTTAGTAATTCAGATAAGGCTTTGGCATTTTGAAGTTGAAAATTAACTAAATCTGCTAGTGCCGCCATAACGTAAACCTATTCATAACCTCGTGTACTTTAAGACAATAACTTCAATGAAAAGTTAGTGTTTTCTTAAAGGCCTTTTAATTCATCTTCGAACTTGATCATGTTGTCAGCCAGTTTCTCTGGATCGACAGTGTATGAACCATTCGCAATTGCTTCTTTGATCGCTGCTACTTTCACAGAATCAAAGCTTGGCTGTGCTGCCATATCTTGGTGGAGCTGACCAATCGCTTTGCCTTGTTGGCTCAGTGAAACCGCATCTTTGCTTGCTGGTGATTTAGTTGATACATCAGAACGTGATGCCTCAGAACTAGAATCAGAGCGTACTGCTGATCGGTTAGTGGTCGTTAGGGTTTGCCCTGAACGAATATTATCAATGCCTGCCATAGTTAAGCCTTTTTCTTCAAAAATGGGAACCTGTACAGTCAATATCGACCAAGGGTTCGAATACTTTAGCAATTTTTAGCTCAATAGTCGAAAAGGGACAAAACACCGCAGCCGTTATATTTGGCGTTAGAGTTGAGGGTGAAATCGCTAACGATACCGTCAATTTAGAAGTAAAGAGTTAAAAGTAAACCGTGACTTCAGACATGCTGGTAACAATCCCTTCAATTATACGCTGTGATTTATCATTTTTCACTCTTACTTGATCACCCATAGAGCCATCGGTAAGCGCAGTTCCTTTGGTGGTAATGGTCATGCCACCTTTTACTGCCTGTATGATAACCTTCTCGTTTCGGCACACGACACAGATATCACCTCTTTCTACAACATCGCCCGGTCTTAGGTTCTTTTTTACCTTAGCGCCGATGACCTGATGTGGAGCTGTGAAACCTTGGCGACGAAACTTGTTAAGAGAAATCATAGCGGTGGTGACATCGTATTGACCGACGATTTCGCCTCTCGCGAGTGAGCGAGTGGTGGTGACAAGAGGCACCGACATCGAAAGGCGCACCGGTACATAAACTCGCCACTCATCAGGAACACATTGCACTAAAACCGTAATACTGCTGCGGGTATTGGTGGTTGTTGAAGCGCTGGTCTCTAAAGGCACTGGGCAGTCTGTCGCTTTGATTCTTGAGTCAACATTTGCTGAATTAACAAAGAGTTCGCCACCTTGTGGCTGCTCAACTGTATCAAGGATATGTTGCTCCGCTGCAGACTGAATCATCTCAATTTGTTCTGGGGTCGCAGCTTGTACAAAAAAACTAAACAATATTGATAAAATGCCGATAAACTTAGCGACAGTTTTAAAAGTAGCTCTACACATTGCTATGGAAAGAGGTGGCAAATTTGTTTTATAATACGTCATTCCGTTTCTCTGGTGGTTCGTAGCCTGCAGTAGACTAACACTTTTTATACAAAAAAGTTTGATATGGAGATGAGCTCATGACGGGTATTCTTGATTCGGTGAATCAGCGTACGCAACTCGTCGGTCAAAACCGATTAGAATTACTAACCTTTCGCCTAATGGGGCGTCAGCGTTACGGCATTAATGTCTTTAAAGTAAAAGAAGTGCTGCAATGCCCTAAGCTGACAAAGATGCCAAACTTGAACCCACTGGTTAAAGGTGTAGCACACATTCGTGGCCAAACGATCTCTGTGATCGACTTGAGCTTAGCGATTGGTGGCCGTCCTACAACGGATATTGAAAAGTGTTTTGTGGTTATCTCTGAGTTTAACCGAACCATTCAAGGTTTCTTGGTAAGTTCAGTTGAGCGCATTATTAACATGCACTGGGAATCGATTCTTCCGCCGCCAGATGGCGCAGGTAGAGCTAACTACCTGACAGCGGTAACCAACATTGATAATGAATTGGTAGAAATTCTTGATGTTGAGAAGATCCTTGCAGAAATTTCTCCTGTTGATGAAACAATGGACAGCAAGATTGCTGAAGATATTGCGAAAGTAGAACAAGAGAAAGAACTGGTTCGCCGCATCTTGATTGCTGATGACTCGACCGTTGCTCGTAAGCAGGTTCAACGTGCTATTGAGTCGATTGGTTTTGAAGTTATCTCGGTGAAGGATGGTAAAGAAGCCTACGAGAAGCTGATACAGATGTCATCAGAAGGCAGTATTTACGATCAGATTTCATTGGTGATTTCTGATATCGAAATGCCAGAAATGGATGGATATACGCTGACTGCTGAGATTCGTCGTCACGCCGAACTTAAAGATTTATACGTAATTTTACACTCATCGTTGAGTGGTGTATTTAACCAAGCGATGGTTGAGCGTGTTGGAGCTAACTCCTTCATCGCTAAATTCAACCCAGATGAGCTTGGTGCAGCTGTAAAAGCTGCGTTAACTAACTAAAAGAGACATTAATGACTGCTATAACAATAAGTGATCAAGAGTATCGCGATTTCAGCCGTTTCTTAGAATCTCAATGTGGCATTGTATTAGGTGACAGCAAGCAGTATTTAGTGCGCAGTCGTCTAAGCCCATTAGTAACGAAGTTTAAGTTAGCTTCTTTGTCTGATTTGTTGAGAGATGTAGTAACAGGTCGAAACCGTGAGCTGCGTGTGGCTGCTGTCGATGCCATGACGACGAACGAGACACTTTGGTTCCGTGATACTTACCCGTTTGCTGTGCTTGCGGATAAGCTTCTACCGGAAATAGCGGCAAATAAACGTCCTATTAAGATTTGGTCTGCGGCAAGCTCTTCAGGCCAAGAAGCATACTCAATGGCAATGACGATTCTTGAAACTCAAGCTCGTAAGCCAGGTATGCTGCCAAATGTATCGATTACCGCAACTGACATCTCAGCAAGTATGTTGGATATGTGCCGTACTGGCGCTTATGACAACCTTGCATTGGGACGTGGACTTTCTCCAGAGCGCCGTCGTACTTTCTTTGAAGATGCGGGCGATGGCCGTATGAAAGTGAAAGATAACGTCAAGCGCATGGTGAACTTCCGCCCTCAGAACCTGATGGACAGCTATGCATTGTTAGGCAAGTTCGACATTATTTTCTGTCGTAACGTGCTGATTTACTTCTCGCCTGATATGAAGTCAAAGGTACTTAACCAGATGGCAAATAGCCTGAACCCTGGTGGGTACTTACTATTGGGCGCGTCTGAATCGTTAACAGGCTTAACCGATCGTTTTGAAATGGTTCGCTGTAATCCAGGCATCATCTACAAATTAAAGTAACGAGCGGCACCGATATTAGGTGTAAGGTTACCGTCTAAATTTAAAACCCAGCCAAGTGCTGGGTTTTCTTTTTCCTGCTTAAGCTATATCTTTAAGTCAGAGTGACATTCCAATTTACTCTATTTTTTGGCTTGTTTATTGCAAGTTTACCCACGAGTAACCTGTAAAAGCATTGATAGACCGCCTTGTTTCAAAAGTTGGTATATATATTGCTTTGGTTATTTCATAACAGTCAGTTCTTGAGTTGAGGTTTACATGGCTATTTCTTTTGACAATGCTTTGGGCATTCACCAGCACACAGTTGGTGTACGTGAGCGTAACGCTGAGGTGCTTTCCACCAATATCGCGCAAGCAAACACGCCTGGGTATAAAGCAAAGGGATTAGACTTTAAGAAATCACTGCAAGCGGCAAGTTCTGGGGCAAGCATTGGTCTTAGCCGTACAGATGGTCGGCACATTTCTGCCTCAACAACGGTGAACGGGGAAACGAAGTATCGCATTCCTACCCAACCTGATACAGGAGATGGCAACACGGTTGATTTGGATTTGGAAAGAAACCTTTTCATGCAAAACCAAATTAGGCATCAAGCCTCTCTCGACTTCTTAGGAAGTAAGTTCAAGAATTTAACTAAAGCGATTAAAGGGGAATAATTAGATGAGTTTATTCAATGTATTCAATGTGACTGGTTCTGCGATGAGTGCTGAATCTGTTCGTCTAAATACGACCTCGAGCAACCTTGCGAACGCGGACAGTGTAAGTAGTTCTGCTGAAGAAACTTACAAGGCTCGTCACGCAGTGTTCGGCGCTGAGTTAAATAAAGCACGCAACAGTGGTCACACTGTGCCTGTGAAAGTATTAGGTATTGTGGAAAGCGATAAGCCGCTAAGCGCGGAGTACAACCCGGATCACCCATTAGCGAACAACGAAGGCTATATCTACAAGCCTAATGTCAACGTTATGGAAGAAATGGCAAACATGATTTCGGCATCACGTGCGTACCAAACAAACGTACAGGTTGCTGACTCGAGTAAACAAATGCTGCTGCGTACGCTGCAGATGGGTCAATAAGGATAAGGAGGTAGCACATGGCTGGAATCAACAACAATGTTGGTCAAAGCGGCTTGTCCTATGTTGACCAGCTGAAGAGTCTTCAAGATGGCGCTAAAAAGCCCGACGAAACAACAGGTAAGCAGGATCTTAAACAAGAAGACTTCTTATCTTTGTTGACTAAGCAACTAGCACAACAAGACCCTTTCAAGCCGGTTAGCAATGACCAGATGATTGCGCAAATGGCTTCATTTGCGACCGTAGATGGCATTGGCAAAATGAATACACAGTTTGAAAGCTTGAATTCATCAATGACCTCTAACCAAGCTCTTCAGGCCTCCTCTTTAGTTGGGCGTGATGTATTGGTTCCTGGTGCGGCAGGTGTAAAACCCGGTGATGGCGGTATGGCGGCAATGGTTAAGCTTCCTCAGGCAATGGACAATGTAATGGTCCGTGTTGAGAACGAAGTTGGCCAATTGGTTCGCACATTTGATATCGGCTCTAAACCATCTGGTGATACACGTGTTGAATGGGACGGAAAAGACGAAGACGGTAACCCATTGCCGGCCGGTAAATACAACGTGAAAGCGTCGGGTTTGCTGGATGGCGAGAACACAGAGTTCCAAGTTTCCAGTTATGCGAACGTGAACAGTGTGCTTCTTGGTAAGGGCGATGGCAACGTACTACTCAATCTGGCTGGTTTCACATCGCCAGTACGACTTGCTGAAGTACTAGAAGTTGGTAAAGCGTAGCTCTTTATTGAGTGACTATGCTAGCTAGATAGATTAGGAGAATAATGGAATGTCATATGTAGCTTTAAGCGGCCTATCCGCTGCACAATTAGACCTGAATACAACCAGTAACAACATTGCGAACGCGAACACATTTGGCTTTAAAGAGTCTCGTGCCGAGTTTGGTGATGTTTACTCAAGCTCGTTGTTCACTAACGCAAAAACGACGGCAGGTGGCGGTGCGCAAGCTAGCCAAGTGGCGCAACAGTTCCACGAAGGTTCAAGTATTTATACGAACAACCCAATGGACTTACGTGTAAGTGGTACAGGTTTCTTTGCAGTATCGAAAGACCGCATGGTGCCAGAGATTAACGAATTAACGCGTAATGGTGCATTTCACCTAAACAAAGACAACTACATGGTTACCGCTAACGATGAGTTTCTTTTAGGTTACGATGTTGATCCAAACTCGGGTGAAGTTCTTTCTTACGCGCCAAAGCCTCTCGACATTCCTGCTGAGTTTGGTAAGCCAAAACAGACAGAAAACATTGAAGTAGGGGTTAACCTTCCTGCAAACGGTGATCTTAAAGACCCGGCTGCATTTAACTTCAAAGATGCTGATACTTATAACCGTGCAACGTCTTCGACGGTATACGATTCTATGGGTCAGTCTTACAAGTTAACGACTTACTACCTCAAAGATCAGACTCAACCAAACACTTGGCAAACGTACTACACCATGTCAGATGAGAACGGTGAAAAGCCGGTCAACATTACTGGTGGTGATGCGACGAATGCACAAGGTCATGTTGGTCACACAATGAAGTTCAACAATGACGGTACGTTAGCAAGCCTAAACAATGGTCAGCCGATTAACTCGGAACCACTGGGTGCTGGCGCGAACCCAATTGACTTGAACGGTGCTGATCCAACTCAAGTGCTTAAGTTTGGTCTAGATTCGTCAACTCAGTTTGCCGCTCCGTTTGAATTGACTAAGTTTGATGAAGATGGCGCGACAACAGGTTTCTTAACAAAAATCGATTTCGATGAGTACGGCAGTGTTCTAGGTACTTATTCAAATGGTGAAAACGTGATGCTTGGCCGTGTAGGCTTGGTTCGTGTACCAAATGAGCAAGGTCTGGATAAGAAAGGCGGTACTCAATGGGATTCTACCAACGACTCTGGTGACAAGATCTGGGGTGAATCGAACAAAGGTTCATTTGGTAGCATCAACAACGGCTCGCTAGAGCAATCGAACATCGATATGACTCAAGAACTGGTTGATTTGATTTCTGCTCAACGTAACTTCCAGGCGAACTCGCGTTCTCTAGAAGTACACAACCAGCTACAACAGAATATTCTTCAGATTCGTTAATCGTTTAAAGCGTTTGAATCATCTGCGAATACCCAATTCAATGTTATTGAATTGGGTATTGTTGTTTGTCTTTTTATTTGCCGCCCCTATTGCCGCCCGGTAATGCCACTGGCAACAATTCTTCCTCAATGATCCTTTGATGATCACCCTTCTTGTTCGTTTTCTATTTAAATTATTGATAAATAACAGTTAAAAATATTGGCACAGTGTTTGCTTTATTAGCCCCAGAAGATGATTTTTGGAGCAAAATTATGGATCGCGCACTGTTTCTTGCCATGAGTGGCGCTAAGCAAAATATGCAAGCTTTGCAGCTACGTGCAAACAACCTTGCCAACGTAAGTACAACGGGTTTCCGTGCTGATTTAGCACAGGCACGTTCAATGCAAGCGTATGGCGAAGGCATGCCTACTCGTGTTTTCAGCATGACAGAGCGTCCGGGTCATAATTTCGCTCAGGGTAGTGTGGTTACTACTGGCCGAGATCTAGACGTTACCATTCAAGGTGATGGTTGGATTTCAGTGATGGACAATACTGGCCGTGAAGGTTTAACACGTAACGGTAACCTAAGGGTTGACCAAAACGGTTTACTAACCAACGCAAGCGGTCACTTAGTGCTTGGTGAAAACGATGCACCAATCACGCTGCCAATCCCAATCAGCAAAGTAGAAATTGGTACAGACGGTACGATTTCGGTGATTCCTCAAGGCGCTCCAGCTGAAGAATTGGCCGTGGTTGATCGTATTAAGCTTGTACGTCCAGACAACCAAAGTTTGTTTAAAGACACGAATGGTCTATTCCGTTCGAAAAACCCAGATCAGGCATACGAAGCAGATGCAGCGGTAACGTTGCTAAAAGGTGCTATCGAAGGCAGTAACGTAAATGCCGTAGGTGAAATGACCAGCCTAATTGACTTACAACGTCAGTTTGAAATGCAGGTCAAAATGATGAGCACAGCAGAGGAAATGGACAAGTCGTCTGATTCACTGCTTCGTATGAGCTAATAGAATTTAAAGGACATTGCTATGCATCCAGCATTATGGGTAAGTAAAACGGGTTTAGACGCCCAACAAACCAATATCTCAACGATTTCGAACAACCTTGCCAACGCCTCAACCATTGGTTTTAAAAAGAGCCGCGCGGTATTTGAAGATCTGTTCTACCAGAATATTAATCAACCGGGTGGTCAATCGTCTCAGAATACTGAGCTGCCAAGTGGTTTGATGCTGGGTGCCGGTTCTAAGGTCGTCGCGACTCAAAAAGTGCACACTCACGGTAACGCACAAACGACATCTAACAGCCTAGACATGATGATTGAAGGCGACGGATTCTTCCAAGTTGAAATGCCAGACGGTGAAACAGGTTACAGCCGCAATGGTCAGTTCACACTGAACGGTGAAGGCGCGATCGTAACGTCGGGCCAAGGTTATCCTCTACAACCAGAAATTGTGATTCCTGAAGACGCGATCTCGGTAACGGTTGGTAACGACGGTGAAGTATCGGTTCGTCTACGTGGCGAGCAAAACAACGTCGTGGTTGGTCAAATTACCATTACTGACTTTGTAAACCCAGGTGGTCTAGAGCCAGTAGGTCAAAACCTTTACTTGCCAACTGGCGCGAGTGGCGACCCACAAGAGGGTGTACCGGGTTTTGATGGCCTGGGTAACATCCGCCAATCGATGCTAGAAACATCGAACGTAAACGTAACCGAAGAGCTGGTAAACATGATTGAAGCTCAGCGTGTATACGAAATGAATTCGAAAGTTATCTCGTCAGTAGACAAGATGATGAGCTTTGTTAACCAACAGCTGTAATTGGTTTATTCGCCGTTTACTTTTTTAATTAATCTATCTGTTTTTGCTAATTGACCCATTTACCACTGCCTGCTGAGAGTATATCGCCATGAAACGTATTTTTTGTTTAGCCCTGTTAGCTTCGATGACTGGTTGTACAGTACTGGATCCAATTGAGACGCCAGCACAAGAGAACGCGACCACAGTGGTTGATGCGGTTGAAGGCGATAAGTCGGCAGAAGAAAGTTCAGGAATTATCGACACGCTTCGTGGGCGAACCGATCCAATTGCTGGTGACCCTGCATGGGCGCCAATCAACCCCAAGCAGAAGCCAGAGCATTATGCAGCGGCAACGGGCTCACTGTTTAATGTGAACCACATTGGCAGCATGTATGACGACTCAAAGCCTCGTGGTATTGGTGACATCATCACTGTAGCGCTAGATGAGAATACTCGAGCGACCAAAAAAGCCAACGCAGACATGTCTAAGTCGAATGATGCATCGATGGAGCCACTGGCTGTTGGTGGTCAAGAGCTGACGATCGATAAGTACAACTTCTCTTACGATCTGAGCAACACCAATACCTTCGCTGGTGATGCATCAGCCAACCAAAGTAACAGCATCAGCGGCTATATCACCGTAGAAGTGATCGAAGTATTAGCCAATGGCAACCTAGTGGTTCGTGGTGAGAAGTGGATGACACTGAACACAGGCGATGAGTATATCCGCCTAAGCGGCACCATCCGTCCTGATGATATTGATTTTGAAAATACCATCGCTTCAAACCGTGTTTCTAACGCACGAATTCAGTACTCGGGCACGGGCGTGCAGAAAGATATGCAAGAGCCTGGATTCTTGGCACGATTCTTTAATGTATCTCTGTAGAGCTTGATAGGACGACGACATACTGACAGCCTCTATCACTGAGCCACATTTAGCTAAGCTATTATAAATTAAAGCAATACAGACAGGTTACTCAATGAAAAAACTGACACTCGTACTATTCGGCATGCTATTTCTTGCCACCAGTGCCCATGCTGCGCGAATCAAAGACGTGGCAAAAGTGGCGGGTGTTCGTAGTAACCAACTTGTAGGTTATGGTTTGGTCACGGGCTTGCCGGGTACTGGTGAGACAACTCCCTTTACCGATCAAACATTTAACGCAATGCTGCAAAATTTTGGCATCCAATTGCCGCCCGGCACTAAGCCAAAAACCAAAAACGTCGCGGCTGTTATTGTGACTGCTGAACTGCCAGCATTCTCTAAGCAAGGCCAAGAAGTTGACGTAACCGTTTCTTCTATCGGTTCAGCAAAAAGCCTTCGTGGTGGTACCTTGCTACAGACCTTCTTGAAAGGTCTAGACGGTCAAGTGTATGCGGTCGCGCAGGGTAACTTGGTGGTAAGTGGCTTTAGTGCACAAGGTAACGACGGTTCTAAGATTGTCGGTAACAACCCTAACGTTGGTATCATCTCTAGCGGTGCGACGGTTGAACAAGAGATCCCAACGCCATTCGGTCGTGGTGACTACATCACCTTCAACCTAATCCAATCAGATTTCACAACGGCTCAGCGTATGGCTGATGCGGTTAATAATTTCCTAGGCCCACAAATGGCTTCAGCGGTAGACGCAACTTCAGTAAAAGTTCGTGCACCGCGTGAAATCAGCCAGCGTGTAGCATTCTTGTCGGCTATCGAAAACATCGAGTTCGACCCTGCTGAAGGCTCTGCAAAAATCATCGTCAACTCTCGTACAGGTACGATTGTGGTTGGTAAGCACGTTCGCCTAAAAGCGGCGGCGGTCACCCACGGTGGTATGACGGTTGCAATTAAAGAAAATCTAAACGTAAGCCAACCGAATGCATTCTCTGGTGGCCAAACGGTAGTGGTCCCTGATTCTGATATCGAAATCACGGAAGGCGATGGTAAGATGTTCAAATTTGAACCTGGCCTAACGCTGGACGATTTGGTACGCGCAGTCAATGAAGTGGGCGCTGCACCTTCTGATTTAATGGCAATCCTTCAAGCACTGAAACAAGCGGGTGCGATTGAAGGCCAATTGATCATTATCTAAGGAATAAAGCATGATTAAGAATAACAATGACATCGGCTTTATTCACGACATCGGTAGTTTAGACCGTCTTCGTCAACAAGCGGTAAACGGTGAAGAAGGCAGCGAGAAAGAAGCATTAACCGCTGCGGCAAAACAGTTTGAATCGATTTTTACCTCGATGTTGTTTAAGTCGATGCGCGATGCGAACTCGAGCTTTAAGTCGGATATGTTGAACAGCCAGAATGAGCAGTTCTATCGTCAGATGCAAGATGACCAAATGGCAAGTGAGTTGAGCGCTTCAGGTTCGTTAGGTCTTGCGGATATGATCGTAGCTCAGCTAAGCGCAGGCCAAGCAAGCGATGCCTCTGAAGAGAAGGTTCGCAGTGAAGGCTTTGATGCTTCATTGCAAAGACCACAATACTCAGGCCGTTCGGAAGAGCGAGCGTCAGACGTTCAATCAGCGCAAGCTATGTCAGCAACAGATATGTCAGCAGCAAAACAGCCAGTATCCTTTGATTCTCCAGAATCGTTTGTGACTTCAATGAAGCCTTACGCTGAAAAAGCGGCAAGTGCGCTTGGTGTGGACTCGTCTCTACTATTGGCACAAGCAGCTCTTGAAACGGGTTGGGGTTCTAAAATGATTAAGAACTCTTTGGGCAACAGTAACAACCTATTCAACATCAAAGCAGACAGAAGTTGGAAGGGTGATAAGGTTGCTACGCAGACGCTTGAGTTCCATGGTAAAACTGCGGTTAAAGAGTCCGCATCTTTCCGTTCTTACTCAAACTTTGAAGATAGCTTTAACGACTATGTGAAGTTCTTGAACGAAAACCCAAGATACGAAACGGCATTGCAGCATCAAGGCAACTCAGAGAATTTCATCAAAGGTATTCACCAAGCAGGTTACGCAACCGACCCTAACTATGCAGACAAGGTCTTGCGAGTGAAAGCCAAGATTGACGAGATGAACTAGCGTTATTGAATGTACTCGGGAGCTTGCCATTGGCAGGCTCTTTTCTTATCTGCCACCTCAAAGTTTGCTGCGAAACCCTTAGTTATCTCCTTACACTTCAATAAATTATTGTCTTTTAGCTCTCTGCTATCCCTATTGGCACATATATTGCTTTTTAAACTAGTAGTTAATCAGTTTATCCTGATTTTGTTAAGTTTTTTGGGGGCATTATGGCGTCGGATCTTCTGAATGTAGGGGCACAAAGTGTTCTTACTGCTCAGAGACAGCTAAACACCACAGGTCATAACATTTCTAACGCCAACACAGAGGGTTATAGCCGCCAATCTGTGATTCAAGGTGTGAATGACCCGCGTCAGTACGGTGGCCAAAGCTACGGTATGGGTGTGCATGTGGAAAATGTTCGCCGCTCTTGGGACCAATTTGCCGTCAACGAACTTAACTTATCGACAACCAATGCCGCCAATAAAGGCGACACAGAAGCGAACCTCGATATGCTGTCGAGTATGCTGTCATCGGTTGCTTCGAAGAAGATTCCAGAAAACCTTAATGAATGGTTTGATTCGGTTAAAACATTAGCCGATACACCGAATGATGTAGGTGCTCGAAAAGTTGTACTAGAAAAGGCTGGACTACTCAGCAAGACGTTAAATGAATTCCATGAAACGGTTCGTCAACAGTCTGATTCTACGAATAAAAAACTAGATATGGGTATCGAGCGAGTTAATCAACTTGCGTACGAGATCCGTGATGTTCAGCGTTTAATGATGCGAACTCCTGGCCCTCATAATGACCTACGAGATCAGCATGAAAAGTTGATTAATGAGCTTTCTGGTTACACCAAAGTTACGGTGACACCACGCTCAAATGCCGAAGGGTTTAATGTCCATATTGGTAATGGCCATACCTTGGTCTCTGGTAGTGAAGCGAGTCAGCTGAAGATGGTTGATGGCTTACCCGATGCACATCAGCGCCGCCTAGCGATTGTTGAAGGTAAGTCTTTAAAACCGATCACCAGCAGTGATATCGACGGAAAAATCGGCGCCATGCTAGACATGCGTGACGAACATATCCCAGCAATCATGGATGAGCTTGGTCGTTTGGCGACCGCGTTTTCATATGAGGTCAATAGTCTTCAAGAACAAGGTTTGGATCTTAACGGCAACGTAGGTAAGGACTTGTTTACCGACGTGAACTCAGAGCTGGTGGCAAAATCTCGTGTCACGGCTAGCGGGCAATCGAAAGCCGATGTTGCGGTATACATTGATGATACTTCTGCCTTAAAAGGCGGTGAGTATGGACTGAAATACGATGGCAGTGATTATGTCGTGACTAAGCCGAACGGTGAGACCGTTAAGATGGCGACCGACTCTAGCGGTAGTGCTTTTTATCTTGATGGCATGCGAGTGGAAGTACGTAACCCTCCTGAACTAGGAGAGAAACTGTTACTGCGTCCAACGCGTAATTTTGCTGCGCAGATTCATATGGAAACCAAAGACCCGAAAGACATTGCTGCGCAAAGTTATGAGGCATCGACCACGTTTGCCAAGGGTACAGCGGGATTTAAAATCCTAGAAGCAGGTCAACTGCGTGAGTTTGAAGTGATTGTCTCACCAAAAGGTGAGCAGTTTGCTGTGACGGATCCGAAGGGTAACATTTTAATGCAGCCTCAACCGTATCCGCCACAAGGGCCAGTGACCATCAACGGTACAACGTTTGAGCTCACACCCGGTGCGGTGGCAAATGATAAGTTTACGGCAAACCTTGTCCCATCAGAAGGTGACAACGGTAACCTGCGTAAGCTACAAGATCTTCAAACAGGAAAGCTGTTGAATGATGGTGAGTCTACGATTTTAGACCTTTACCACAACTTGAATACTAATACAGGCTTGAAGTCTTCAACGGCAAATCGCCTGAGTGATATTGCGACATTAGAAAAACAGTCGGCTCAAGAACGTATTGCTTCTATCTCGGGAGTAAACCTCGATGAAGAAGCGGCAAACATGATGAAATTTCAGCAAGCGTATATGGCTTCTTCACGTATCATGCAAGCAGCCAACGATACGTTTAACACTATTTTGGCTCTGAGATAGGAAGGTATAAATGTTGAATCGTATCTCTAGCTTCCATAATTATCAGTCAGTACAAAACGACTTGCGCCGTCAAGAGAACAAGGTGCATCACAACCAAGCACAACTTGCTTCGGGTAAGAAGTTACAGTCGCCAAGTGATGACCCATTAGCGACGCACTATTTACAGAACATTGGTCAGCAGTCAGAACAGCTTAAACAGTATGTCGATGCGATTACTCTAGTCAGAAACCGTCTTGAGCATCATGAAGTATTGGTTTCTAACACTGAAGGCTTTGCTGATGAAGCAAAACGAACCGTGATGGAAATGATCAACGGTGCGCTTTCTCCGGAAGACCGTTTAGCTAAGAAGCGTGAAATTCAAGAACTGGCGAATAACTTCCTGCATTTAGCCAACTCTCAAGATGAGTCGGGTAACTACACGTTTGCAGGCACTAAGCCGAAAAATCAGCCTTTCTTTCGAGATAACGAAGGGAATGTGACATATCAAGGTGATGACTACCAACGCAAGATGCGTGTGGCAAGCAGCTTTGAAATGGCAATGAATGATCCGGGCAGCAAGATGTTTATGGAAATAGACAACCCGTTCGGTGACTACGAACCTCAGTACGAGCTTGAACCTGCGTCTGAGTTATTGCTCGGGCGTGCGACCAACAGCGATGAAGATGGGTCTACTTATAAAGTGACGTTTGTCGACATGCAGACGGGCAATTTCGCTTATCAGCTTGAAAAAGACGGCGCAGTGGTTGCGGCAGAAGATTTTGATCCTTCGACAGGCATTGTTTATGAAGGGCTGAATATTCAAATCAAAGGCCAAATCACTAAAGGTGATTCGATCACCTTAGAACCACGAGAGATTTTCTCTATCTTTGATACGTTTAAAGAAGCTGCTGAGCAGGCTGAAAACCCGGTATCGGATGCATCAGCAACAGCGAAACTGCACCAAGTAACTGAAGAGTTCCATGCCGCGTTTATTCATTTAACCAAGGCAAGAACCGATGTTGGTGCACGTTTAAGTACGCTGGATATTCAAGAGCAGCAACATGAAGATTTTAAGTTGTCTTTAGCGAAAGCAAAAAGCAACTTTGAAGACTTGGATTACTCGAAAGCGATCATTGAGTTCAATGAAAACTCTCGAGCACTACAAGCTTCTCAGCAAGCGTTTGGCAAAACCAAAGACCTGACCTTGTTTAACTATATTTAATGATCAATCGGTATTTAATGGTGATTTGTCGATCACCATGGCGTTGATTCCTTGCCGTATGTGCTATGCCATACGTGCGAATAACGTCACAGTTTGCCGCTTTTTTGTACGAAGTATGATGTTTCTAAAATAGCGGCAAAAAACGGCAATAAGGAAGGTGAATGTTTTTCACCTTCTAATAGTAGAAAATCATAATTGCGCAGTGTTGTTTGTAAGCTCCTGATTTTTAGATAATTAAAAAATTATTTATATGATATTAAACTTGGCATACAACTTGTATCTGTGTTGGTTATAAATGATTAATACAGATCTTAAACCTTGTATAGGGTTTATCGAGTAATACACGGTCAGTGCTTATCCATATGAGAGTAAAGCTGGCCGCTTCGCAGAAACTTTGCGAACTCATAAGGAGAGCAAAATGGCTATCAATGTAAGCACCAACGTATCTGCTATGACAGCACAGCGTTACCTGAACAAAGCATCTAATGACTTAGCGACTTCTATGGAGCGTTTGTCATCGGGTCACAAGATCAACAGCGCAAAAGATGATGCAGCGGGTTTGCAAATCTCGAACCGCTTGACAGCTCAATCTCGTGGTCTTGATGTAGCAATGCGTAATGCCAATGACGGTATTTCAATTGCTCAAACCGCAGAAGGCGCGATGAACGAATCAACCAACGTATTACAACGTATGCGTGACCTAGCGATTCAATCATCAAACGGCACTAACTCTCCTGCGGAGCGTACGGCACTGAACGAAGAGTCTATGGCACTTCAAGATGAGCTTAACCGTATCGCGGAGACAACGTCTTTTGGTGGCCGTCGTCTATTGAACGGTTCATTTGGTGAAGCATCGTTCCAGATTGGTTCTAATTCTGGTGAAGCGATGATCATGGCTCTGACGAGCATTCGTGCCGATGACTTCCGCATGGGTGGTACAACGTTTGATTCTGAAAACGGCAAAGACAAGAGCTGGGAAGTGCCTGCACAAGCTCGCGATCTTAAGTTCGAATTCAGAACCAAAGCGGGTGAAGACATCGTTTTAGATATCAACACCAAAGCGGGCGATGATATTGAAGAGCTTGCGACTTACATTAATGGTCAGTCTGATCTCGTGAACGCATCGGTTACTGATGATGGTCGCATTCAACTGTTCGTTGCTGAACCTGACCTTGAAGGTGCAATGTCTATCTCTGGTGGTCTAGCGTCTGAGCTAGGTATTAAGAGTGAAGGCCGTGCAACCTCTGTTCAAGATGTTAGCTTAACCAGCGTTGCGGGTTCACAGAACGCAATCAGCGTGATTGATTCTGCAATGAAGTACGTGGATTCACAGCGTGCTGATTTGGGTGCAAAACAGAACCGTCTAAGCCACAGTATTAATAACTTGGCAAACGTACAAGAGAACGTAGACGCTTCAAACAGCCGAATCAAAGATACGGACTTTGCGAAAGAGACGACGCAAATGACCAAATCACAAATTCTGCAACAAGCAGGTACTTCAATACTTGCTCAAGCAAAACAGTTGCCTAACTCTGCGATGTCACTATTGCAATAGTTATTGGTTGAACTTGCTGCTCGTGTTCAGACGTGAGCCATGCAGCAAGGGAAACTGGCAAGCATACTTACTATTGAGTGTTTAGCTCTCTCATCTCTCACCTGCTATCCATTTTTACAGTAAGAATGCAACGGCAAGTCGGAAATGTGTTCATTTCTCGATGATCTCCACACAGGCTCTGACGCGCCAACTAGCCCCGGTTCTCTCAAAGGAAAAGGGGCTTTTTCCTTTCTGTATTTCTTGTTTTTGCTATTTACTTTCCTACGAATTTTCTCGCTCTACCTTTCTCAAATCTCTATTTGACGGTTCTTCTTCACGACAAATAATGTCATCTATTACACAAGATCTGCCTAAGCCAGAGATCTTTGGCGATTGATCATTTCTCCACCTTGAGCCATTTAGACTGCGATTCGTACATTTTTCGAACAGGCTAAGATCTTTTTCCAATTGAAATCTATCGCTGTATTAGAAAATGATGAAAATTAAGTTGTTGATAAGTATTAAATTAATAATTTTTTTGTGGTTTTTTGAAAGTTTTTCTAAAGCTTCTGATTTTCGCGCCGTTATTAAAAGTAACTTTGAGAGAACTACTTGGTTTTCCGAGACGTCGGAAACCGCTATACCGGAAAATCAATTGGAGAAATCACCATGGCAGTGAATGTAAATACAAACGTTTCAGCGATGACAGCGCAACGTTACCTAAACAACGCAAACAGCGCACAACAAACATCAATGGAGCGTCTAGCTTCAGGCTCAAAAATCAACAGCGCAAAAGATGACGCTGCGGGCCTACAAATCTCGAACCGTTTGAACGTTCAGAGCCGCGGCCTTGATGTTGCTGTACGTAACGCGAACGACGGTATCTCAATTGCACAAACTGCTGAAGGTGCAATGAACGAGACAACTAACATCCTGCAACGTATGCGTGATTTGTCTCTACAATCTTCAAACGGCTCAAACTCAAAATCTGAGCGTGTAGCGATTCAAGAAGAAGTAACAGCACTGAACGACGAACTAAACCGTATCGCGGAAACAACGTCTTTTGGTGGTAACAAGCTGCTTAACGGTACTCATGGTACTAAATCATTCCAAATCGGTGCGGACAACGGTGAAGCGGTAATGCTTCAACTGAAAGACATGCGCTCTGATAACGCTCAGATGGGTGGTAAGAGCTACCAAACTGAGAACGCGAAAGATAAAGATTGGAACGTTCAAGCAGGCTCTAACGACCTAAAAATGTCGTTCACTGATAACTTCGGTCAAGCACAAGAAATCGACATCAGCGCAAAAGCGGGTGACGACATCGAAGAGCTAGCAACGTACATCAACGGTCAACAAGACTCTGTTAAAGCGTCTGTAACTGAAGACGGTAAGCTACAAATGTTTACTGGTAACAACAAAGTTGAAGGCGAAGTGGCATTCTCTGGCAGCCTTGCTGGCGAACTAGGCATGCAACCTGGCAAAGACGTAACGGTTGATACTATCGATGTAACATCAGTTGGCGGCGCACAAGAGTCTGTAGCTATTATCGATGCGGCACTTAAGTATGTAGATAGCCACCGTGCTGAGCTAGGTGCTTTCCAAAACCGTTTCGACCACGCTATCAGCAACTTAGACAACATTAACGAGAACGTTAACGCATCTAAGAGCCGTATTAAAGATACCGATTTCGCGAAAGAAACGACTCAGATGACTAAGTCTCAGATCCTTTCTCAAGCTTCAAGCTCGATTCTTGCTCAAGCGAAGCAAGCTCCGAACTCGGCACTTAGCCTACTAGGTTAATCGATTGAAAGGTCACGTTGACTATATGTGTTGATCAGAGGCGTTAACGTTAGGCTTCCACAAATTAGCTCGTGGTGAGAGATGAGCGCTAAACAGACCCAGCTTCGGCTGGGTTTTTTATTGCCTGCAATTTGGAGAAGGGGGGAGTTTTGGTGTTGGTCGTTGATTGGAAAGCGAGATTCCCTATCACGCTCGCTCCTCACTGTAGGGAGTGACGGGAATTGGGAAATGATGGTTTCCTCGCTTACTACATCGAAGCAGTCTTTCGTCACCCCAGAATCGAGTAGAACGAGATATCAGGGATCTCTTCTGACTTTATATTCAACACTACGCTCATTAACTTAAATAATGGGGCAACTTTAGCGAATGTCGCCCTATTAATTGAAGCCCGATCACACTTTCCTTTGTTGTTGAAAAGAATATGAAAAAAAGCGCATTTTTTATTAAAGCTTCTAATTAAGGCGCCGTTAAAGGGATTGAGAGAAATGATATGTACCAATGTAAGGTGAGAGAGACACTGGTGCATAAACAAAATTGACATGTATTTGTGTGAGGTGAGAGTCACATAAGTACATTAAAAAATGCCTAAAGGAGATCAACTATGGCGATTAATGTAAGCACAAATGTGTCTGCAATGACGGCTCAGCGCTACCTAAATAGCGCGGCTGAAGGTACTCAAAAATCAATGGAGCGTTTGTCTTCTGGCTATAAAATCAATAGCGCAAAAGATGATGCTGCAGGCCTACAAATCTCTAACCGCTTAACGTCGCAAAGTCGTGGCCTAGATATGGCTGTGAAAAACGCGAATGACGGTATCTCTATTGCACAGACAGCTGAAGGTGCAATGAATGAGTCAACCAACATTCTGCAACGTATGCGTGACCTTTCTCTTCAATCTTCAAACGGTTCGAACAGCAAATCTGAACGTGTTGCGATCCAAGAAGAAGTCTCTGCTCTAAACACAGAACTTAACCGTATCGCTGAAACGACCTCTTTTGGTGGTAACAAGCTTCTGAACGGTACTTACGGCAGCCAATCTTTCCAAATCGGTGCTGACTCAGGTGAAGCAGTAATGCTATCTATGAGCAACATGCGTACTGACACTCAAGACATGGGTGGTAAGAGCTACGGCGTTACAGAAGGCAAAGATGCTTCTTGGCGTGTAGGTGCGGGTGCTGATTTAACAATCAAATACAACGATAAGTTTGGTGAAGCGCAAGAGCTATCTATCTCTGCTAAAGAAGGCAACGATATCGAAGAGCTAGCAACTTACATCAATGGTCAAAGCCAAGACGTTAAAGCGTCTGTGGGTGAAGGCGGTAAACTGCAACTTTTCGCTTCAAGCCAAAAAGTTGAAGGTGATGTTGAGTTTGGCGGCAGCCTTGCGGGCGAACTAGGTATCGGTGCTGGTAAAGACGTTACCGTTAACGATATCGACGTAACTTCTGTTGCAGGTGCAAACGAAGCAGTATCTATCATTGATGGTGCTCTAAAATCTGTTGATAGCCAACGTGCTTCTCTAGGTGCTTTCCAAAACCGTTTTGACCATGCAATCAGCAACTTAGACAACATCAACGAAAACGTTAATGCGTCTAAGAGCCGTATCAAAGATACCGATTACGCGAAAGAAACAACGGCAATGACGAAGTCTCAAATCCTACAACAGGCGAGTACTTCTATCCTAGCTCAAGCGAAACAATCACCATCAGCAGCTCTAAGCTTATTGGGCTAAACTTACCTCGGTAAGTAGCGGTAAACTCTACTCTGGGTAGAGTTTTACTGTATGGCTCATAAAGGAGGGAGGGAGAGTGTTATGGAAATATCATCCAACGCATCGAACATCCAGCCTTATGGCTCACCTAATGGCATTAAAATTGCAAGCGATGAAGGTAGTAGTGCGTCGAGTCTTTCGCGACTAAAAGAAGCAACATCTTATGACAAGGTAGAGAAATCGAAAGAGCAAGCTACCGAAGCGGCGATTCAATTAGCTCAACATAGACAAGAGTTAAATGATGAAGAGCGAGTCAAAATGGTGGAGAAGGTAAACGAGTTTATCTCCTCTCTCAATAAAGGTGTGGCTTTTAAGGTCGATGAAGAATCTGGGAGAGATGTGGTTACCATTTATGAGACCACAACCGGTGATATTATTCGCCAGATCCCTGATGAAGAAATGCTTGAAATTCTAAGACGCCTAGCAGCCCAAAACTCGAATAGTCGAATATTTGAGGTGAAGGTTTAAGTCGTATTATTGAGGTGATTTAATGAGTTTTGGCCCAATGGGGATTTCGTCTGGCATGGATATCAATTCCATGGTCAGCAAAATTGTTGATTCGGAGCGTGTACCTAAACAGCAACGAATCGACAATGAACGAACGCGAATCGATACCAGCATTAGTGCCTATGGAAGACTCAGAGAATCCCTTGATTCGATGAAAAACCTGATGACAAACTTTCGTCAGGAAAAAGCTTTTGCTGTGCGAACAGTGGAAAGTACCGATGAAGCGCTTGTCTCTGCAACCGCGACTACCGAAGCGATCGCTGGCAAATATGCCATCGATGTGTTGCAGCTTGCCCAAAGCCATAAAGTGGCTTCTGATGTACTGTCAGAGGACATGAAATTTGGCCCAGGTAAGCTGCAGGTTTCGCTTGGTGATGACAGCTTTGACGTGCAAGTTGGCGACAGATCGAGACTTATCGAAGTTGTTCGTGGTATCAACGGTGCAGATAGCAACCCAGGCGTTCGTGCATCTATTATCAACGATGTCGAAGGTCCAAGACTTATTATTGCCTCGAACCAGTCTGGTTCAGATCAGCAGATCAGCATTAATGTTGAGTCAGATGCTGCCAATCCCTTAAAAAAACTCGAATACAAAACGCTTGAAGAACGTGTTAAAGCGCTAGAGAAAGCGCGCGTTGCTGCTCAAGATATTCTAGCTCTAACCCCTGCAGGAAAAGCCGTTGAACTCATCGATGAAGTGATCGCTAGCGATGACCCAAATGCGAATGAAACACTCGATAAAGATGGCAATATCATCCCAGCAGCCCAAACCGATTCTACTTCAGATGTTGACGGAGACTCTAAAAGTCTCAGCTACGGTGAGCAAGCAGCCGCCGACGGCCAAGCCGCCCTAGACGCAGCTCAAGCGGCAAAGTCTGTGATGCCTGAAGATAATATCCCTGGCTGGACTGAAACCGCGTCAGGTACGCTTTTAGATTCTTACTACACACCAGAACTTGAGCTTGATGAAAAAGCGATAGAGAAGGCACCCGATGTGCCGGGGTGGTCAAATGCTGCCTCAGGTACTCTGATCGATTCATACGTGACACCGAAAGAAGCCCAACAAAAGCTTGAGGCGGAACAAGCGCGTATCGAAGAGAAGATTTCACAAGAAAAAGCGGAGTTGGCTGAGAAAGTTCAAAAAGGCGAACTCACCGCAGAGCAAGCCAAGAAAATTGAGCGTGCCAAATTAGAACCCGAAGAGCGCGAGCTCTTAGAGAAGGTCGATAAAGCGCAAGCAGATCTTGAACAAGCACAGCAATCTTTTGATACCTATAGTGGAATGACTGAAGTTCAGGCTGGCCAAGATTCTATGGTTGTCCTAGATGGTGTTGCTCAACTCTCTAGTAATAACAATGTGATTGAAGATGCCATTGAAGGTATTGATATTACGGTGAAAGGAAAAACGCCAAAAGATAAGCCGCCGGCAGAAATTGGTGTGGAGTACGACCGTAATAGTGTTCGCCAAGACATTGAAGCTTTTGTTAATTCTTATAATCAGTTTTACCAAGTGTCTAAAAACTTGGCGGGTGTTGACCCAACGACTGGCCAAAAAGGCCCGCTGTCTGGTGACAGTACCGTGCGTAACGCCGACTCACGATTAAAAGGTGTGTTCTCATCAAGTATCGAAGGTGCGCCAGACAATCTAAAGTCTTTGACTGAATTCGGTATCACCACCACAAGACAAGGCTCGCTAGAAATCAACTACGATATGCTTGACCGTCAACTCAACAATAACTTTGATAAGTTGGGTGAGTTCTTTGGTGGCAACAACGGTTTCGCCAAAAAAGTGGAAGATGCGATTCAAGGTATCACAGGTATCACGGGTTCAATCCGTACTAGAGAAAAGAGCTTGGTCGAGCAAAACTACCGTTTGGTTGATGACCAAAGCGCGCTCGACCGCCGCATGGACAGCCTAGAGAGCCGTACCCACTCTAAGTTCACAGCCATGCAAGATGCGACCAGTAAGATGCAATCTCAGCTGGGCAGTATGATGAATGCGTTGGGCTAATAGATGAATAGCCAGCTACAAGAGCTTTGTGAACTCGATCAACTAATTATCTCTAAACTGGAATTTAGTGAAATTAATGCTGAAGAAATAACGCAGCTTGTCGATAACAGAGAACAGTTATTGCAAAACGTGCTTCAAATAATCGACTCACATCCCGACGTTAAGCAAAGTTCTGAATGGTTTGAAGCCATTACCAGAACCAGAAAATTAGTCGAATTGATGCAGTCTGAGACGAGTCGAGTAGGTAAGACCCTACATAAATACCGTCACGGCGCTAAATCAGTTCAACAATACAAAAAGTTTTTATAGAAGAGGTTTACTATGCGCGGTTCTTTACAGGCATATAAAAAGGTATCAGTGGATAGTCAGCTAACGGCTGCCTCACCGCATAAGATTGTACAAATGCTAATGGCCGGTGCTATCGAGCGTTTGATTCAAGGCAAAGCGGCAATGCAAGCAGGCAACATCCCAGTGAAAGGTGAGCGACTTGGTAAGGCTCTAGATATCATTATTAGCCTACGTAGTTGCTTATCTATGGACGATGGTGGCGATATTGCGAAAAACCTAGATCAACTTTATGAGTTCATGATCACGCAAATTTCTGCGGCAAATCACAAAAATGACCCACAGCCTATTGATGATGTTATCGATATTATTCGCGAAATTAAGAGCGCTTGGGACCAAATTCCGAACGAATATCACAACTTGACGTCCGCTGACGTAGGTATTTAAAGAAAAATTGCAGTTTTAACCAATCTCATATCCCTTAATTGGTTGGTTGCCTTATTTTTTTAATCAAATAAAATAGAAGCCATTAGATAGCCTAATGGCTTTTTTCGTTGCTGATTTCCTAAATTTGTCCACGTAGACCATAATCATTGATACATCTCACTGTTTTATAGACTACGTTGCTCACCGTTTTTCCGCATCGCACCAAAATAAAGGCAATAATTCCTACTTATGCAAGGTTTGGCAAAACTGCTTGTCGTCGACGATAACGCTCAAGAACGTCACAATTTAAGCACAATATTAGAGTTTGTAGGAGAGAGCTGCGAAGTAATCAGCTCTGAACAAGCACGTAAAGTTGACTGGTCACTACAGTGGGCCGGCTGCATTATTGGTACCATTAAAGGTAAAGGCTTCAACGCATTACTGAATGAGAAGCTTGTTCACGCCAATCACATCCCTTTACTGGTGATTGGCAAAAACAATCACCCGGTTGACGAGTTGACTAACTATGTTGGTGAGCTTGAACTTCCTCTTAACTACCCGCAATTAAGTGATGCATTAAGACACTGTAAAGACTTCTTAGGCCGCAAAGGTGTTCAAGTTGTGTCTTCGGCACGCAAGAACACCCTGTTTCGCAGCCTAGTAGGACAAAGTGCTGGCATTCAAGAAGTACGTCACTTAATTGAACAAGTCTCTTCTACGGAAGCGAACGTGCTGATTCTTGGTGAATCTGGTACAGGCAAAGAAGTCGTAGCGCGTAACATTCACTATCACTCTAAACGTCGTTCAGGGCCTTTTGTTCCTGTAAACTGTGGCGCGATTCCACCTGATTTGCTTGAAAGTGAACTGTTTGGTCATGAGAAGGGCGCATTTACTGGGGCGATTACCGCACGTAAAGGCCGTTTTGAATTGGCTGAAGGTGGCACACTGTTTCTTGATGAAATTGGCGATATGCCGATGGCGATGCAAGTTAAGCTGCTACGAGTACTGCAAGAGCGATGCTTTGAGCGTGTAGGTGGCAATAGCACCATACAAGCTGATGTTAGAGTGATTGCGGCAACCCACCGCAACCTTGAAGATATGATCGACGATGATTCGTTCCGTGAAGATCTTTACTACCGCTTAAATGTATTCCCGATTGAAATGCCGGCGCTTCAAGATCGTAAAGAAGATATTCCACTGTTGCTTCAAGAGCTGATGACTCGAATGGAAGCGGAAGGCAGCATGCCTATCTGTTTCACGGCTCGTGCTATCAACTCTTTGATGGAGCATTACTGGCCAGGTAACGTTCGTGAACTAGCGAACCTGGTTGAACGAATGGTTATCTTGTATCCAAACAGCTTGGTTGATGTGAATCACCTGCCAACTAAATATCGATACAGCGATATCCCTGAGTTCCAGCCAGAGTTTAATAGCTTTGGATCTGAAGAGGAGCAAGAGCGTGATGCACTTGCTGACTTATTCTCAGAAGATTTCAGTTTTGATCAGCAAGATGATATTGCCGACAATGCTAATGCGCCTCAAGAGTTACCGCCAGAAGGGGTTAACTTGAAAGAGCTACTCGCGGATATGGAAGTGAATATGATCAATCAAGCGTTGGAAGCGCAGGGCGGCATTGTTGCTCGTGCTGCTGACATGCTTGGAATGCGTAGAACCACTCTGGTTGAAAAAATGCGTAAATATAACTTGCAGCGATAGTGTCCAGTTTTCGATGAAAACGAAAAACTAGCACACACTTTTTAGCTATTTGGTAACTCTAGCTAAGTGAACAGATAAACCATAGTCGAGTTGTTGCTTGCTTAACTATGTGATAAATATAGCAAATAGCCTGACTCGTGTTGTACGTCTCAGGCTGTTTTAGTATTTGAGGCAAATTTTTGACATGCGCGTATCTAACGAACCAGAAAATCAATCACACCTAGATTCTGTTGAACAGCAGGTTGAGCGCTATAAGCAAGTACTCGACGTGATGCCAGCTGGGGTTATCTTGTTAGATACACACGGCGAAGTGAGAGAAGCGAACCCTGAAGCGCATCGTATTCTTGGTGTTGAGTTGGTTGGCGAGAAGTGGTTTTCAGTGATTCAAAGTGCCTTTGACCCAAAAGACGATGACGGTCATGAGATCTCATTGAAGAACGGGCGAAAAGTGCGTTTGGCGATTTCAGCCTCTACCACGGGTCAGCTGATTTTGATTACCGATCTGACCGAGACCCGACTATTGCAGTCTCGCGTGAGTGATCTTCAGCGTTTGTCTTCATTAGGTAGAATGGTGGCCTCGCTTGCCCATCAAGTGCGAACGCCGCTTTCAAGTGCGATGCTGTATGCATCAAACCTTGCCGCGCCAAATCTGCCGCCGGCAACAAAAACGCGTTTTCAATCTAAGCTTATGGATAGATTGCATGACTTAGAGAAGCAAGTGAACGACATGCTGTTGTTTGCCAAAGGTGGTGACAACAAAGTCGTTAAGCCATTTACTGTGGCTGAATTGATCACTGAATTTCACCCTATGGTGGAAGCGGCATTGAAAACTAACCAGATTGATTATTGCCAAGAAGTTGAGGGCGAACAGACTCAAATGTTCGGCAACGCCAATGCTATCGCCTCAGCGTTAAGCAACCTAGTGTTGAACGCGGTTCAAATTGCGGGTAAGGAATCGCAGATCGATGTGTTTTTTAGGCCCGTAAATGGCGAGCTTAAGATATCAGTGCAAGACAGTGGCCCCGGCGTACCGAAAGAGCTTCAAGGTAAAATAATGGAACCCTTCTTTACCACTCGTTCACAAGGTACAGGTCTAGGCTTAGCGGTTGTACAAATGGTATGTCGAGCACATGAAGGCCGACTGGAATTGATATCAGAAGAAGGCGACGGCGCATGCTTTACCATGTGTCTACCGCTTGAAAGAAGTGCTTCTTCTGAAGACTAATAAGTTTTAACTGAATTTACACTGGAGAATCCTATGGCTCAAAGCAAAGTGTTAATCGTCGAAGATGATGAAGGTCTACGCGAAGCCCTTGTCGACACACTCGCGCTTGCTGGCTATGAATGGCTGGAAGCGGATTGTGCGGAAGATGCTCTGGTCAAATTAAAATCGAACTCCGTTGATATTGTCGTATCTGACGTGCAGATGGCGGGCATGGGTGGCTTGGCACTATTGAGAAACATTAAGCAGCATTGGCCAAATTTGCCGGTATTGCTAATGACAGCGTACGCCAACATCGAAGATGCCGTTGCTGCAATGAAAGAGGGCGCTATCGACTATATGGCAAAGCCATTTGCGCCAGAAGTGCTGCTCAACATGGTCAGCCGTTATGCGCCTGTAAAGTCGGATGACAACGGCGACGCTATCGTTGCTGATGAAAAAAGTATCAAGCTAATGATGCTGGCTGATAAAGTTGCGAAAACCGATGCCAACGTCATGGTGTTGGGCCCGAGTGGTTCTGGTAAAGAGGTGATGTCTCGCTACATTCACAATGCTTCTAGCCGAAAAGATGGCCCGTTTGTCGCGATTAACTGCGCGGCGATCCCAGACAACATGTTAGAAGCGACCCTGTTTGGTTATGAAAAAGGCGCATTTACTGGCGCTATTCAAGCTTGCCCGGGGAAATTCGAGCAAGCGCAGGGCGGTACAATTCTGTTGGATGAGATCAGTGAAATGGATCTTAGCCTACAAGCCAAACTACTGCGTGTTTTGCAAGAGCGCGAAGTTGAGCGATTAGGTAGTCGTAAGAGCATCAAATTGGATGTTCGTGTATTAGCGACCAGTAACCGAGACCTTAAACAGTATGTTTCTGAAGGGAATTTCCGTGAGGATTTATACTATCGTTTGAATGTATTCCCAATTTCTTGGCCACCACTGTGTGAGCGAAAAGGTGATATTGAGCCTTTAGCTAAGCACTTAGTTGAGCGTCATTGCACCAAACTTGGTATGCCTGTACCGGTTATGTCAGCGCAAGCGATCAGTAAACTCGTCAATTATCCGTGGCCGGGCAATGTTCGCGAATTAGACAATGTGGTACAGCGTGCGTTAATATTGAGCGAACAAGAGAACATCTCTGGTGAGCACATTCTTCTTGAAGGTGTCGATTGGCAAGACGCAAGCAGCCTACAACAAATCGTTGAAGGCACTGACGTAGCTGCGCCAGAAATCAAGCCGATTGCCGAAGCAAACCCAATCAATAAAATCGCGGCTAGCAGCGAAGGGTTAGGTAATGAGCTTAGAGATCAAGAGTATGCGATCATTCTTGAAACCCTGATTGCATGTAATGGTCGACGCAAAGATATGGCTGAAAAACTGGGTATTAGCCCTCGTACACTGCGTTACAAGTTGGCTAAAATGCGCGATGCTGGAATAGATATCCCAAACTGAGGATAGATTAGTAGTGTCAGCTTTCTGACTAGTGTAATACGATATCTAGTCAATTTAATGTGTGGCACGCTAATTGCTCTGTCAATAATATAGCTAAATAGACAGTCATAATTTTGACTCCTGAGGTAGTAGATGAGAATAGATGGTTTACAAGGCGAAATGCAGGCGATGATGGTCGAAGCTGCCAGCGCGCGTCCCGCAGCAACGGGGCAAGCGGTCGGTGCAGATTTTGGCAACATGCTGACTAATGCCATCAATAATGTGAACTCATTACAAAAGACTTCAGGTGATCTTCAAGCTCGTTTTGATAGTGGCGACCAAAGCGTATCCCTATCGGACGTGATGATTGCTCGTAATAAATCTAGTGTGGCTTTTGAGGCGACGATCCAAATTAGAAATAAATTGGTCGAATCGTACAAAGAGCTGATGAATATGCCGGTATAAGTTGGGTAGTTAAATAGTGGCAGATAATAGTCAAACAACAGATTTAACCGTAAGCGATAGCAACGACCACGCACTGATTGCAGGCTCTGAGCTAGAAGGAGAAGGGCAAAATCCCGATCTAGGTGAACGCAGTTCATCGAAGTTCGATATGGCTGTCGGTGATCTCGATTTACTTCGTCAGGTCGTCTTAGTCCTTTCTATCTCTATCTGTGTAGCGCTGATTGTGATGCTGTTTTTCTGGGTAAAAGAGCCAGAAATGCGTCCATTAGGGGCTTACGAAACAGAAGAATTGATCCCCGTTCTTGATTACTTGGATCTGCAAAAGATCCAGTACACGCTTGAAGGCAATACCATCTCAGTACCGGCGAGTGAGTACAACTCATTAAAGCTTAATATGGTACGAGCGGGTTTGAATAAAGAGCGAAACGCGGGTGATGACATCCTCATGCAAGACATGGGTTTTGGTGTATCACAACGTTTAGAACAAGAACGCCTTAAATTAAGCCGCGAAAGACAACTTGCCAAAGCCATTGAGCAGATGAAACAGGTGCGTAAAGCTCAGGTTTTATTGGCCCTGCCGAAGCAGAGTGTTTTTGTACGTCATAATCAAGAAGCCTCTGCTTCTGTATTCCTAACTCTAAAAACAGGTACTAACCTCAAGCAGCAAGAAGTTGATTCTGTTGTGGATATGGTGGCAAGTGCCGTTCCGGGAATGAAAACCTCACGTATTACGGTGACCGATCAGCATGGCCGATTGTTGAGCTCAGGCTCTCAAGACCCTATGTCAGCGGCGCGTCGTAAAGAACACGAGTTAGAGCGCAATCAAGAACAAGCGCTGCGTGAAAAAATTGACTCCATCCTGATTCCTATTCTTGGGTTTGGTAACTACACCGCTCAGGTTGATATCCAGCTCGATTTCAGTGCTGTGGAGCAAACCAGAAAACGTTTTGATCCGAATACACCGGCGACTCGAAGTGAATACACCTTAGAAGATTACAACAATGGAAATACGGTGGCGGGTATTCCGGGTGCGTTGAGTAACCAGCCTCCAGCGGATGCCTCAATTCCACAAGATGTGGCTCAGATGAAAGACGGCGCGATGACAGGTCAAGGCTCTGTTCACAAAGAAGCGACTCGAAACTTTGAGCTAGACACCACCATCAGTCATGAACGTAAACAGAGCGGCACGGTTAATCGTCAGACGGTTTCTGTTGCGATCAAAGACCGCCAATCCTTGAACCCAGATACGGGTGAAGTGGTTCATACGCCAATCCCGGCGAGCGAAATCAATGCGATTCGCCAAGTACTGATTGGTACGGTGGGCTTTGATGAAACTCGTGGTGATTTGCTCAACGTATTAAGCATGCAGTTTGCACCTCAAGTAACAGATGTTGTTGCTGATGTGCCAATCTGGGAGCATCCAAACTTCAATGATTGGGTTCGTTGGTTTGCAAGTGCCTTGGTTATCATTGTGGTGGTGTTGGTACTTGTTCGCCCTGCAATGAAGAAACTGCTTAACCCAGCAGCAGACAACGATGAACAGATGTACGGACCTGATGGCATGCCAATTGGTGCCGACGGCGAAACCAGCTTAATTGGTGGTGATATTGAAGGTGGTGAGCTGTTTGAATTTGGTTCAAGTATCGACTTACCAAACCTTCATAAAGACGAGGACGTGCTGAAAGCAGTACGTGCACTTGTAGCGAATGAACCAGAGCTAGCAGCTCAAGTAGTTAAGAATTGGATGGTAGATGGCTAACGAAATAGTTCCACAACAAACTGAAGGCGGTGAAGTGCTTGATGTCTCTAGCGTGGATATCGGCTCTATCTCAGGCGATGAGCGCGCTGCGATCTTGTTGCTCAGTTTAAATGAAGAAGATGCTGCTGGTATTATTCGTCACCTAGAGCCAAAGCAGGTTCAGCGTGTGGGTAGTGCGATGGCGCGAGCTACAGACCTATCCCAAGAGAAAGTAGGCGCTGTGCACCGTGCTTTCTTAGATGATATTCAGAAGTACACCAACATTGGTATGGGCAGCGAAGACTTCATGCGTAATGCGTTAGTTGCTGCTCTGGGTGAAGACAAGGCGAATAACCTTGTTGACCAAATCCTTCTCGGCACAGGTTCGAAAGGTTTGGATTCGCTTAAGTGGATGGATCCTCGTCAGGTGGCGAGCATTATCATCAACGAGCACCCTCAAATTCAAACTATTGTGTTGTCGTACCTCGATGCCGATCAATCGGCTGAGATCCTGTCTCAGTTCCCAGAGCGAGTTCGTCTGGATCTGATGATGCGTATTGCCAACCTTGAAGAAGTTCAACCTTCGGCGCTTGCTGAACTGAATGAAATCATGGAGAAACAGTTCGCGGGTCAAGCGGGTGCTCAAGCTGCCAAAATTGGTGGCCTGAAAGCCGCGGCTGAGATCATGAACTACATGGATAACAACGTGGAAGGCGTCTTGATGGATCAAATCCGTGACCAAGACGAAGACATGGCAACACAGATTCAAGATCTGATGTTTGTCTTTGAAAACCTTATTGAAGTTGATGACCAAGGTGTTCAACGACTACTACGTGATGTTCCACAAGATATTCTACAGAAAGCACTTAAAGGTGCAGATGAAGGTCTACGTGAGAAGATCTTCAAGAACATGTCTAAACGTGCTGCCGATATGATGAGAGACGATATTGAGGCGATGCCGCCAGTCAAAGTCTCTGATGTTGAAGCGGCTCAGAAAGAGATTTTGGGTATCGCGAGGAAGATGGCAGACAGTGGCGAAATTATGCTGTCTGGTGGCGCCGACGAGTTCCTTTAATACAGAAATCTCAAAAGCCCCACACTGTTGGGGCTTTTCTTTATCCAATCTCGAACCACAGATTAACTCAGTTTAACTGCTTGAATTCACAATACAGTTAAGCCACTCATAGATAGGTACTGATATGTCAGGTGATAGAAAACGCGGCTTCCTTCGCCCTGAAGAAGATAATACGGTTGCCCAACCTCAGAAATGGGGGCTGCCTGACTACACCTCTGACGTGAGCAAACAAGCCAAAGAAACCGCTTTTAACTACGACCCTAGTTGGATGCCAACGGTTGAAGAAGCCATTGAAGATGAAGAGCTGGTTCTGACTGAAGAGCAAATCGAGCTGATTAAACAAGGCGCTTATCAGGAAGGGCTGCATCAAGGCCAAGAAGCGGGCTTTAAGCAAGGTTATGAAAAAGGTAAAGAAGAAGGTTTTGCCGCAGGTCACGAAGAAGGCAACGAAGCCGGCAAGCTTGAAGGCGTAACCGCGGGTCAAGAGTACATTCAACAGCAGGTGGCCGTCTTCATGGGGCTGGCAAACCAGTTCGCTCAACCATTAGAGTTGATGAACGCTCAGGTGGAGAAGCAATTGGTCGACATGGTGCTTACCATGGTCAAAGAAGTGGTTCATGTTGAAGTGCAAACCAACCCACAAATCATATTAGATACCGTTAAAGAATCGGTAGAGTCGTTGCCGATTTCTGGTCACGCAATCACATTGAAACTCAATCCGGAAGATGTGGCGATCATTCGCTCTGCGTATGGCGAGACTGAATTGGACTGCCGTAATTGGACGCTGGTCGCAGAGCCAGCACTCAACCGTGGTGATGTACAAATTGAAGCGGGTGAGTCGAGCGTTAACTACCGCATGGAAGATCGTGTAAAGAACGTCATTCAAAATTTCTGCGGCGCAAATCGTCACCAAGGTCATGAGTAATGCTTGAGTTAGCGAATCGTCTCAGTCAGTACAAAGTCGAGGGGCTAAAATCGCGACCAATTGCCTCTGGTAAATTAGTACGCGTTGTTGGCTTAACGCTTGAAGCGACCGGCTGTAAAGCGCCAATCGGCAGTTTGTGTTTAGTCGAAACCATGTCTGGTCAGATGGAAGCCGAAGTCGTCGGTTTCTCTGGCGATAACCTATTTTTGATGCCGAGTGAGCAAATCACCGGGATCTTACCTGGCGCTCGCGTCACGCCAATGACTACCGAAAGTGGTATCCCTGTTGGAATGGAACTGCTCGGTCGAGTGATCGACGGCGTAGGTAATCCACTCGACGGTTTAGGTCCAATCTATACAGAGCAACGCGCTTCATTTAATGCGGAGCCAATCAACCCGTTAGCTCGTAAACCGATTTCTGAACCACTCGATGTCGGCTTGAAAGCCATTAATGGTTTGCTAACCGTGGGTAAAGGGCAACGTATCGGTCTGTTTGCTGGCTCTGGTGTCGGTAAATCCGTAACTCTGGGCATGATGACTCGAGGCACAACTGCGCAAGTAGTGGTCGTAGGCCTAATCGGTGAGCGTGGACGAGAAGTTAAAGAATTTATTGAAGAGATTCTTGGTGAAGATGGCCGTAAGCGTTCGGTTGTTGTTGCCGCTCCTGCCGACTCATCACCATTGATGCGCTTAAAAGGCTGTCAAACCGCGTTGGCTGTCGCCGAGTACTTCCGCGACCAAGGCTTAGATGTTCTGCTACTCATGGATTCATTGACCCGTTTTGCTCAAGCTCAGCGTGAAATTGCTCTGTCTGTGGGTGAGCCGCCAGCAACCAAGGGCTATCCGCCATCAGTCTTCGCTAAGCTTCCTGCGCTGGTGGAACGAGCAGGTAACGGCAATGATGAACAAGGTTCTATCACGGCTTTCTTTACCGTGTTAACCGAAGGCGATGACTTACAAGATCCGATTGCGGATGCGTCGCGAGCAATTCTCGATGGTCACGTTGTGTTATCTCGTGAGATGGCCGATGCCGGTCACTACCCAGCGATTGACGTTGAGAAATCCGTCAGTCGTGTTATGCCGCAAATCACCACTGAAGAACATGTCTTGATGTCGAAAGCGGTAAGGCAAGTGCTGTCTATCTGCCGTAAAAACCAAGATTTGGTGTCGATTGGTGCTTACAAGCCAGGAACGGATCCAGCAATCGATAGTGCCTTCACGTTGAAACCAAAACTGGATGAGTACTTGCAGCAGAAGATGAAAGAGACCGTCCCATACGACATGTGCGTCAACATGTTGAAACATGTATTGGGTGGCTAACGGGTGAATAAGGTTAGTCATGGATAACGCATTAGAATTTTTGCTCGATCAAGCCAAAGATCAAGAGAACCAAGCGGTACTTGCGCTCAACAAAGCGAACTCTGAGCTGCAAGGTTACTATGAGCAAGTTGCGCAGATTGAAAAGTATCGACTGGATTATTGTCAGCAGCTCGTTGACCGCGGTAAGGCTGGCTTAACGGCGAGCCAATATGGTCACTTGAATCGCTTCTTAACTCAGTTGGATGAGACATTATCCAAGCAGAGAGAAGCCGAGCACCACTTTAAAAATCAAGTCGACAACTGCCAAAACTACTGGATGGAGTTACGCAAAAAACGTAAATCCTACGAGTGGTTGATGGAGAAAAAGCAGAAAGAGAAAGCAAAGCTGCAAGATCAAAGAGAACAAAAGCAAATGGATGAGTTCTCGACTCTGTTATACAGCCGAAAGAAGATGTGATCCTAAGCCACGAACGACGTAGGCGCTGTTCTTGATATTGTGAGAACCGAACTTATAGGCATGTTTCTTGCTCCGTTTTATATAAAATTGCGCGTTATGCCCACCAAAGGCATGAAAAGCATCCGACTTTCTTTTTGTTGCCTGATTCATGGCAGCAAAGCTAGTAGATAGAGCTTGTATATATGAATGTTAGCCTTTCCTCAAATTCAGCGACCAACAAAACGTCATCGTTGTTGGACTCCGGTTCTGCCTCTTCCAAGGTAGAAGAAACCGGCGACTCTAAAGGTTTCTTTGAGTCCTTTAAAGAAGCGCTTGGCTTTGAAGAAAGTGGCAGTAAAGCCGCAGCAAAAGATACAGAAAGCACTGCGAAACCTGATACTAAACAGACATCTACCGAAGGTGAAGCGTCAGCCGAAGCGAACAAAGGTGATTCCGCTGAATCAAAGGCTACTGACGAAGTGAGCGAAGCGCAAAGCAAGCAAGCAGCTTCAGCAGTAGAAGGCGAGAAAGCTGCTGATAAAACATCAGCAGAGGCTGCGTCTGGATCTGAGGCTCAGCTCAAAGCCAATTCGGGCACTGATAGCACTGTCGCTGATAAGACTGTTGCAGATAAGGCAGATGGTAAAGATGCGCAGGATACGACTAACGAATCTAAAGAACATATTGCTCAATCCCAAACTCAGGGTCCATCAGCGGTAGATGGTGCTACGCAGGCATCGCAAGCCAATGCAGCGATGAGCGAAGGCAATAAATTGCTTGGTCAATTGGATGAGGCAAACAAAACCCTAAATCAAGCGCCAAACGGCAAAGGCTTGCCTCAGCAAGGTCAGGTAGAACAAGCCCAAGGTAATATCACCGGTGCTTCTGTTGCAGGAGTTTCCGTTACGGATAAGGCGACACAACAAGCTAAGGCTGCAAATCAGGAGAAGAGCCTTGAAGTCGATTCTGAAATCGCTGTACTTACCGGAGGTAAGGGTGTTTCTCAGCTAACTGATACTGAAATTCGACAGTTGATGGATAAAGGCGTCACTCCAGAACAAATTGAAGCCAGTATGAGCCGAGAGCTGAGCCAAAAGAATGCAGCTAGTGCGGTTGCTGCCGAGCAGAGCCAAGCATTGTCAGCCGTGGATATTGAACTGGCAAAGCAAGTAGATGCCCATACCAAAGCGCTAAACCAATTGAATGGACAAATCGAATCAGAGCAGTCTGTTGTCGATATCTTGCTTGATAAGCAACAAAGTGGCGCTAAGTTGACGGTTGATGAGCAAGCCGCTTTGGCTAAAGCGACCTCTAACCTAGACCTGTTGAATCAACAGCTCGCTAACGTTCAACAACAAGTAACAGCTTTGCTAAGTCAAGCTCCGGCTGCGAACAGTGCGTCTGGTGAACCCACTGCTATCGATTGGGATAATACGGATTCAAGCGAAACTAAAGCCTTAGCTGCGGCAGCATCAACAGCAGCTGTAGCGACGGCTACACAACAAGTGTCAGCGCAGGCCGCTTCTCAATCAGCAAACAATGCTCTTACGGACAAGGCGGCAATGCTGCACGCCAATAATGCACATGCAGCCCAACAGGCCGCAGCTCAGCAAGCTAATGTGGCTTCACCTCAGCAGCAAGCAACGTTGGATCCAGCTTTAACCGCGCAAGGAATGGCGATGAATGCAACGCCAGCTGCCACAAAAGCAGGCTCGACTGATACGCTTCTTAAAGCGGGCGCCGGTGCAGCAGCACTGTCTGGTTTGGGTAAAGCGGGTGCTAAAGAAGATTCTAAAGATTCGACCTTTGCTCAGCAGATCGCTTCTGCGGCTGGTGCACAAGGTACGGCAACGGTGGGTTCAGCACCTACGCGAGCTGAAATTCAAGCTGCTCAACAAGCGCCCTTACAGCTCACCAAAGAGCTAGCCAATGAGCAAGTGGCTGAAAAAGTACAAATGATGATGTCTAAGAACCTTAAGAACTTGGACATTCGTCTCGACCCACCAGAATTGGGCCAAATGAAAATCCGCATGACCATGAATAATGACGTGGCAAACGTGCACTTTACGGTGAGTAATCAGCAAGCGAGAGATGTGATTGAACAAACCTTACCTCGCTTGAGAGAGATGCTTGCTCAGCAAGGTCTGCAGCTTGCCGATTCGTCTGTTCAACAACAGAACTCCGGTCAGGGACAAGATAGATACAACAATGGTGAGCAACAATCCGGCGCTAACCGCACAAATGATACGCAAGGTGATGAAAACCTTGATAGTGGCAGCAATCTTGAATTGAATGTCGCATCAAAGCGTGATGGAATTAGTTATTATGCCTAATATCAGGCTAAGAACGCTTGGTTAATAGAAAAAAACAGTTAATAAAAAGAACCATCAGTTAATCGCAAGAACAGGAAGTTAGAGTAAGATATGGCCGAAGAACAAGATGCACCTAAAGGGAAGAGCAAGCTCCTTATAATTATTATTGCCGTAGTTGTGTTACTGCTTGGTATAGGTGGTGCGCTGTACTTTTTCTTAGGTTCTGACGATAGCGCCTCTGAATCTCAGTCTCAGCCAGCAACGGCTGTGGTCGCTGCAGAGCCGGTTATGTATGTTAATATTCCTCAGCCCTTCTTGTTTAATGTGACAGGTGACAAAAAAGATCGCCTAGTTCAGATAAAAGCACAGCTCATGGTACGTGGCAGTAAGAATGAAGACCTGGCTCGTTACCACTCTCCACTTGTAGAAAGTACGCTACTGGCCACGTTCGCTTCGGCAACGGTTGATCAATTGCGCTCACCAACAGGCCGCGTGGAACTGCGTAATAAGGCAACAGAAGATATTAAAGCAAGCCTGGCTCAAGCTGTTGGCCAGCCTGTGATTGAAAAAGTGTTATTCACTGACTTCGTAATTCAATAGGTAATTTGTGACCGATTTATTAAGCCAAGACGAAATTGATGCGCTGTTACATGGCGTTGATGATGTTGAAGAAGTTGAAGATGTCTTAGAAACCGAAAATGACAATGCGGTCAATTTCGACTTCTCATCTCAAGATCGAATCGTCCGTGGTCGAATGCCGACCCTTGAACTTATTAACGAGCGCTTCGCACGTCATATGCGTATCAGCTTGTTTAATATGTTACGTAAAACGGCTGAAGTGTCGATCAACGGCGTACAGATGATGAAGTTTGGTGAGTACCAAAACACATTGTATGTACCCACCAGTTTAAACATGGTTCGTTTCCGTCCATTGAAAGGTACGGCACTCATCACCATGGAAGCTCGTCTGGTTTTCATTCTCGTAGAGAACTTTTTTGGCGGTGATGGTCGTTTCCACGCCAAGATTGAAGGTCGTGAATTCACGCCTACTGAAAGACGAATCATTCAGTTACTGCTGAAAATTGTTTTTGAAGATTACAAAGAAGCTTGGTCGCCAGTGATGGGGGTTGAGTTTGAATACTTGGATTCCGAAGTGAACCCAAGTATGGCGAACATTGTGAGCCCAACCGAAGTGATTGTTGTGAGTTCGTTCCACATTGAAGTGGATGGCGGTGGTGGTGACTTCCACGTTGTCATGCCTTACTCCATGGTTGAGCCGATCCGTGAACTGCTTGATGCGGGTGTTCAATCAGACAAGATGGAAACCGATGTTCGTTGGAGTACCGCACTGCGTGATGAGATCATGGATGTGCCCGTCAATTTCCGCGTGAATTTGCTAGAGCAAGATATTTCCCTTCGTGATCTGATGGAGCTGCGCCCTGGTGATGTTATCCCAATGAACATGCCTGAGCACGCAACCATGTTTGTCGAAGAACTGCCGACTTATCGTGTGAAAATGGGCCGTTCTGGTGAGAAGCTTGCAGTACAGATTTCGGAAAAAATTCAAAGACCACATGTGGTTAAAACTGATCTCGCTTTTCTAGGTAAAGACTTATTGTCTGAGCTCGAAAACAGTGATGATGACGACGAATAGTAAAATAGATAAAAGTATAGGAATTGGTAATGGAACCTAGTGAAGATCAAAAGCTAGCAGACGAATGGGCTGCAGCACTTGGTGAAGATCCTTCAGCGCCGTCAATTGATGTTGATGATGTGCTTGCGGCACCACTTGATGAGCTAACCGATTCATCATCTCCGATTTCTGAAGATGAGCGTCGTAAGCTGGATACCATTATGGATATTCCAGTGACTATTTCGATGGAAGTTGGTCGCTCTCAGATCAGTATCCGTAATTTACTTCAGTTGAACCAAGGTTCGGTTGTTGAGCTAGATAGAATTGCTGGTGAGTCACTGGATGTGATGGTAAACGGTACCTTGATTGCTCATGGTGAAGTGGTTGTGGTGAACGACAAGTTTGGTATTCGTTTGACTGACGTTATTAGCCAAACAGAACGAATTAAGAAGCTGCGTTAATGAGCTTTTTGTCTCAAAGACTTGCGGGCTCTTTTCTCGGAATGACAGGTTTGTTACGAGGAATCTTGGGAGTAGGGCTATTAACGGCTCCTTCCATTGCCTTTGCAGCAACACCGCCTTCTCTCGATTTAGCGACCACCTTTGGGTCGCTAATTTTCGTTATAGCCTTCATTTTATTTATTGCTTGGCTACTCAAGCGAATGCAAGTACCTGCGATGTCGAATCAACAAGGTTTGGCGATTGTTAGGCAAATCCCTGTTGGTACTAAAGAGCGTATCGCTATTGTGCAAGCGGGTGATGAACAGTTCTTGGTAGGGATTACCACACAATCGATTCAGCTGATCTCTAAGCTCGATAAACCTCTTACTCAGGAGATGCTGGAAAAAAGTACATTTTCAAGTCAGCTTTCCCAGCTAATAAAAAAAGATGCAAACAAGTAACGGACTTTTGAACTCCTCTTACTTTCACCAAGTCGGAGCTTTCCGAGCGGTGAAAGTGTGGTTGGTTCAGCTTATTCTCCTATGCTCAATCGTATTCAGTGTGTCGGTATTTGCACAAGCTGAAGACGGCACCGTCATTCCTGCGAATACCGCTGGCTCGGAATCGGTCACTATCAGCACGATGGAACAAGACCAAGCCAAATCGACAACCATGACCACGGGCAGCTTGACTGGCAATGGTGGCGGCATACCTGCCTTTACCATGACAACCAATGCCAATGGCGGTGAAGACTACTCGATTAACCTGCAAATTCTCGCGTTAATGACCATGCTTGGCTTCTTGCCGGCGATGGTGATTTTGATGACGTCGTTCACTCGTATTGTAGTCGTGATGTCTATTTTGCGTCAGGCGATGGGTCTACAACAAACACCGTCTAACCAAGTGATTATTGGTATCGCGATATTCTTGACCTTCTTCATCATGTCGCCAGTGATTAATCAAGTTAACGAACAAGCAGTTCAGCCTTATCTTAATGAGCAGATATCGGCGCGACAGGCATTTGATGTTGCCCAAGAACCGATTAAATCCTTCATGCTCAAACAGACTCGAATCAAAGATCTTGAAACCTTTGTTGAGATTTCTGGCGCGGAAGTGACTAACCCTGAAGATGTTTCGATGGCGGTGCTGATTCCAGCATTTATCACCTCAGAATTGAAAACGGCTTTCCAAATCGGCTTTATGCTGTTCTTGCCGTTCCTAATCATCGACTTGGTGGTGGCATCGGTATTGATGGCTATGGGTATGATGATGTTGTCACCGATGATTGTATCGCTGCCGTTTAAGTTGATGCTATTTGTTCTGGTAGATGGCTGGAACTTGATACTCTCCACACTCGCCGGCAGTTTTGCCTTGTAGCTGGGGGAATAATGAATCCTGAAATATTCGTAGAGTTGTTCCAAGACGCCCTTTGGATGGTATTAGTCATGGTTTGCGCCATCATTATTCCTAGCCTGCTGATCGGTTTGGTTGTGGCTGTTTTCCAAGCTGCGACCTCAATCAACGAACAAACACTGAGTTTCCTACCGCGTTTGATCGTAACTTTGTTGGCGTTGATGCTATTCGCACACTGGATGACCCAGATGATGATGGAGTTCTTTTTTGAGCTCATCGAACGCTTGCCGCAAGTTCTGTATTAAACCGATATGGAATACCCAACGAGCCTTGTACTAGAGTGGTTAGCCAATTATTTTTGGCCATACACTCGCATCTCAGCGATGCTGATGGTGATGACGGTAACAGGGGCACGCTTCGTGTCGCCGCGTATTCGTCTGTATTTAGGCTTGGCGATCACTTTTGCGGTGATGCCTGCGATTCCGGCCGTTCCCAAAGAGATTGAACTTCTGTCCTTTCAAGGCTTCCTGACTGTCTTCGAGCAAATTGTGATTGGCGTGGCCATGGGTTTTGTTACCCAGTTCATGATTCAAACCTTTGTTATGCTGGGTCAGATCCTCGGTATGCAATCGAGCTTGGGTTTTGCATCAATGGTCGACCCGGCTAACGGGCAAAATACGCCGGTACTTGGTCAGCTGTTCATGCTGCTAGCGACCATGTTTTTTTTGGCGACCGATGGTCACTTGAAAATGCTGCAGCTGGTGGTGTTTAGTTTTAAGACCTTGCCGATTGGCAGTGGCTCTCTAACCTCTGTGGATTTTCGAGAGCTCGCGTTGTGGCTCGGCATCATGTTCAAAACGGCATTAGCGATGTCATTGTCGGGGATTATTGCGCTGCTAACGATTAACCTTTCTTTTGGTGTAATGACGCGTGCGGCACCTCAATTAAACATCTTTTCTTTGGGTTTTGCATTTGCGCTACTCGTGGGTCTGTTACTTTGTTGGTACATCCTTGGCGGCTTGTATAGTCACTATGAGCTATTCTGGATGCAGGGCGAACAACAGATATGTCGTCTAATCCGGTTAGATTGCTAGGAGACTGAAATGGCAGAGTCAGACGGTCAAGAACGCACAGAAGACGCCACGCCCAAACGCTTGCAACAGGCCAAAGAGAAAGGGCAGGTTGCAAGGTCAAAAGAGCTAGCGTCAGCATCGGTATTAATTGTCGGTGCGATTGCTTTAATGTGGTTTGGCGAATCGATGGCGAAGGCTTTGTTCGAGGCGATGCAACGCCTGTTCTCTTTGAGTCGCGACGAGATCTTTGACACTAACAAACTCCTAGAAATCGCTGGTGGTGCACTGGTGAACCTGCTGTTCCCGCTGTTTTTGATACTGATAACTTTGTTTGTTGCTGCCGTCATCGGCGCTGCGGGTGTCGGTGGGATTAACTTCTCAATGCAAGCGGCGATGCCAAAGGCGTCTAAGCTCAACCCACTCAGTGGTATCAAGCGTATGTTTGGCCTGCAAAGTTGGGTTGAACTGCTCAAGTCTATTCTTAAAGTAGCGCTCGTATCGGGGATGGCGATTTATCTGATTCAAGCCTCTCAGCATGATTTAATGCAGCTGAGCATGGACGTCTATCCACAAAACATCTTCCATGCCTTGGATATCTTGCTCAACTTTATTCTGTTGATCAGTTGTTCTTTGTTGATTGTTGTGGCGATTGATATCCCATTCCAGATTTGGCAACACGCTGATCAGCTGAAGATGACTAAGCAAGAGGTGAAAGACGAATTCAAAGACACCGAGGGTAAGCCTGAGGTGAAAGGTCGAATTCGCATGTTGCAAAGGGAGGCGGCTCAGCGTCGTATGATGGCCGATGTGCCGCAAGCGGACGTGATAGTCACCAACCCAGAGCACTTCTCAGTGGCGCTGCGCTACAAGCAGAATCAAGACAAAGCACCAATTGTGGTTGCTAAAGGTGTCGACCACATGGCGATGAAGATCCGAGAGATTGCGCGTGAAAATGACATCTATATCGTTCCAGCGCCGCCATTGGCGAGGGCGCTTTATCATACCACTGAGCTAGAACAACAAATTCCTGACGGTCTGTTTACAGCAGTTGCACAAGTGCTTGCATATGTTTTCCAGCTTAAACAGTACCGAAAACGAGGTGGTGAGCGACCAAAGCTGCAAGATTCTAATATGCCGATCCCACCTGATTTACGTCATTAGATCAATTGCTTGAGCTCTGCGTGATGAACCCTGATAATAGCGAGCTAGCTAATCTTCCTTTTATAGAGGTGATGGCGATAATTTGACGTGAGATGTTGGTACAGTGTTTGCTGTAGTAGCCTGAACATTATAAGCCCATAGCAAACAGCCCTGACTAAGACCTAATCCACTTGTTCAGAGAGCTACAACATAGCGAAACTGTCTAGATTTATGAAATTCTCCCTGCCTTTTGTGGACAAGCTACCTAAAATCCCTAACCGTGCCATGCCTGCGATTGGTGCACCTGTTATGGTACTTGCAACGCTTGCTATGGTGGTGTTGCCCATTCCAGCTTTCTTGTTGGATATGTTCTTCACCTTCAATATTGCACTGTCTATGGTTGTGCTATTGGTATCGGTTTATACCCGCAGGCCTTTAGATTTCGCTGCATTCCCGACCGTCCTGCTGATTGCGACTCTACTTCGATTGGCCTTGAACGTTGCTTCGACACGTGTGGTATTGCTCCATGGTCACGAAGGTGGCGACGCGGCAGGTAACGTGATTGAAGCCTTCGGTAACGTGGTTATCGGTGGTAACTACGCGGTTGGTTTAGTGGTGTTCTTGATTCTTATGATCATCAACTTCATGGTTGTAACCAAAGGTGCGGGTCGTATCTCGGAAGTAAGCGCGCGTTTCACGTTAGACGCCTTACCGGGTAAACAGATGGCAATCGATGCCGACTTGAACGCAGGTTTGATCGACCAAGACCAAGCGCGTCTGAGACGTTTTGAAGTCACCAAAGAAGCTGACTTCTACGGTTCGATGGACGGTGCTTCTAAGTTTGTTAAAGGCGATGCGATCGCTGGTATCTTAATCTTATTCATCAACATCATTGGTGGCTTGAGCATTGGTATGGCTCAGTTTGATCTTGGTTTTGGTGAAGCAATCGAAATCTACACGCTACTGACTATCGGTGATGGTCTGGTTGCACAAATTCCATCTCTATTACTGTCTATTGCAGCTGCGATGATGGTAACGCGCCAAAATACTGATGAAGATATGGGTGAGCAACTTGTCTTCCAGATGTTCGACAATCCAAAAGCCTTGATGATCACCGCCGCCATCCTTGGCATTATGGGTATTGTTCCGGGTATGCCACATTTCTCGTTCTTGAGCCTTGCCATCGTTGCAGGCGCGGGGGCGTATTACATCGATAAAAAGAACAAGAAGAAGGCGGAAGAGCCTAACCTTCCGGCGACAGTTGAAGCGAATGGAGAAGTAGGCTCTCAGAAGGAGCTCTCTTGGGATGATGTTCAACCTGTCGATATTATTGGTTTAGAAGTGGGTTACCGTTTAATTCCTTTGGTTGATAGAGACCAAGGTGGTGAATTGCTTGAACGCGTTAAAGGTGTGCGTAAAAAGCTGTCTCAAGACTTTGGTTTCTTGATCCCAGCGGTACACATTCGCGATAACCTAGAACTGACACCAAACAGCTACCGTATTACCCTGATGGGTGTTGCTGTGGGTGAAGCTGAGATTAAGCCAGACATGGAGCTCGCGATTAACCCGGGCCAAGTCTATGGCATGATCGATGGCGAGCCGACGATTGACCCTGCCTTTGGCCTTGAAGCGGTTTGGATTCGTGAAGAGCAGCGTGAACACGCACAAGCTCTAGGTTATACCGTTGTAGATTCTTCTACAGTACTGGCGACACACCTTAGCCAGCTGCTAACCAACAACGCATCGCAGCTCATTGGCCACGAAGAAGTTCAGAACTTACTTGAGATGCTCAGCCGCTCAACACCTAAGCTGGTGGAAGGTTTTGTACCGGATCAATTGCAGTTGGGTGTGGTTGTGAAAGTGCTACAGAACCTGCTGAATGAAGCGATTCCAATTCGTGACATTCGAACCATAGTCCAAACTTTGTCGGAGTATTCAGGTAAGAGTCAAGAACCTGACATACTTACTGCGGCGGTTCGCATCTCATTGAAACGATTAATTGTTCAGGAAATCAATGGTATAGAGCCCGAGTTACCAGTGATAACCTTGATTCCTGAGCTGGAACAAATCTTGCATCAAACCATGCAGGCATCCGGCGGAGAATCTGCTGGTATTGAACCTGGTTTAGCCGAACGTTTACAGACCTCTCTCAGCCACGCTACACAAGAGCAAGAGCTGAAAGGTGAGCCCGCGGTACTATTGACCTCTGGCGTGTTGCGTTCGACTCTGGCTAAGTTCGTGAAGAACACGATCCCAAGCTTGCGAGTCTTGTCTTACCAAGAAATACCGGACGAAAAGCAGATACGTATAGTACAAGCTGTTGGTAATTAAGCCGCCTAATTAGAACGGACAATCGAATTGAAAATTAAACGATTTTTTGCAAAAGATATGCGAACGGCTCTGCTCCAAGTTAAAGAAGAACTTGGTTCAGAAGCGGTGATCATGTCTAACAAAAAGGTCGCAGGTGGCGTGGAAATTGTTGCCGCTATTGATGGCGAATCCAGCCCGTCGACAGCGAGCCAGAGATTAAATAAACCTCAGCAGCCTGCACAAAGCCAATATACGCAAATGGCCGCGCCCGCAGCTCCTGCTGGGCGACGTCAACTAGACGATGACAAGGTTAGCCTACAGTCGAATGTTGAAGGTGGACGCTCAATGACTAAGCGCTTTGCGAATATGCTTAAGCAATACAGTCATGGCGCCGATGATGAGCCACAGCATCGTGCAGAAAATGAAGATTCATTGTCAGCATTGCTCAATCGCCAATCAAGCACGGGCCATAAGCCTCATAGTCATCAGACTCAAAGCAATTTGCAGTCTCATGGCCATCAGCAATCTCACGGTAACCAACAGTCTCACGGAAATCTTGATTCTGCATTTGCTCGTGAAACGGGTTTGTCTAAGTTGATTGCTGAAGACCGCAGAGTAGAGCGCCCGACACCTCGCTTGGATCCTACCCGTTATGATCGTGGTCGAGAGAACACTCAGTCCAAAGGTTCTGATACTGAAATGGAAACGATGCGCGAAGAGATGACCTCAATTCGTCGTCTGTTAGAGCATCAAGTTTCTGGGTTGATGTGGCAAGAAGTTGAGCGCCGTGAACCACTGAGAGCCATGCTTATTAAGCGCCTTGAACGTATGGGTGTATCTGCAGAGCTTGCCGATCAAATGGCTTGCTACATTCCTGAAGATACTAAACCTGCACGTGCATGGAAGGCTCTGTTAGCTCTGGTTGCTGACCAAATCTCCGTTACACAAAAAGATATTTTAAAACGCGGCGGTATTGTGGCTCTACTTGGCCCAACCGGCGTGGGTAAAACAACGACTGTTGCAAAGCTAGCTGCACGTGCTGCCATGGAATATGGCGCTGATAACGTCGCACTAGTGACAACTGACACATATCGTATAGGTGCACATGAGCAGTTATCGATCTACGGCCGAATTATGGGTTGTCCTGTAAGAGTTGCTAAAGATTCTAGCGAACTGGCCGATGTAATATATCAGTTACGTAATCGTCGCCTGATTCTGGTCGATACTGCAGGCATGGGACAACGAGATGTTCGCCTATCTGAGCAGTTAGACACATTGATGCAAGAGAGTGGTTCCGTTATCAATAGCTACCTTGTGTTGCCTGCAACCGCGCAACGCAAAGTGCTGCAAGAAACAATTGAACACTTTAGAAGAATCCCGTTGTCGGGATGCATCATGACTAAGCTGGATGAATCCCTAAGTCTAGGTGAATTCATCAGTGTCGTAATACAAAATGCATTACCAGTTGCTTACATAGCAAATGGTCAACGAGTTCCTGAAGATATCGTTATAGCTCAGCCAAAGTACATGATTGCTAAGGCTAATGAGCTATTAGAAAAATCTACAGAGAATGAACCTCATTACTGGAATAGCGATTCTGAAGGGCTCTAGGCGGCGGATAAATATGAATGAAAATATGATACATGACCAAGCTAGCGGCCTCCGTCGCTTAACCAAGCCTTCACTCACAAAAGTTATCGCTGTAACCGGTGGTAAGGGAGGCGTTGGTAAATCTAATGTGACGTTAGGTATGGCTATTTGCATGGCGCGCCAAGGCAAAAAAGTCATGGTGCTAGATGCCGATTTAGGACTAGCGAACGTCGATATCATGCTAGGTATTCGTTCTAAACGAAACCTTGGGCATGTGTTGGCTGGCGAATGTGAACTTAAGGATGCGATTGTCGAAGGGCCGCACGGAATTAAAATTATTCCAGCGACATCGGGCACTCAAAGCATGACTGAACTTTCACACGCACAGCATGCTGGTTTGATTCGCGCATTCGGTTCGCTTGAAGACGAGATGGATATCTTGTTGGTTGATACCGCAGCCGGTATTTCGGACATGGTGATCAGCTTCTCAAGAGCGGCGCAAGACGTGGTTGTCGTGGTATGTGATGAACCTACCTCGATCACGGATGCATATGCTTTGATTAAGCTTTTAAGCAGAGAACACCAAGTTCAGCGATTCAAAGTTGTTGCAAATATGGTCAGAAGCTACCGCGAAGGCCGAGAATTATTTGCAAAGTTGACTTTGGTCACAGAGCGCTTCTTGAATGTGAGCCTCGAACTCGTAGCATGTATTCCTTTAGATGATAAAGTACGTCAATCAGTCAAGAGACAGAAAATCGTAGTCGATGCGTTTCCTCGCTCTCCAGCTGCATTGGCAATCAGCTCTTTGGCTAACAAAGCCTTGACCTGGCCAATACCAAAAACACCGAGCGGACACTTGGAGTTCTTTGTTGAAAGGCTGCTGAATCGTACTGAATTTATAGAGGAACCATTTGGTGAATAAAGCGCTTACTTACGACCAACACGCTAATCACAATAGCCAACAGGCTTTTTTTGAGAAGTACTCTGTGTTGGTTAAACGTATCGCTCATCACTTGTTGGGGCGATTACCGCCTAATGTATTGGTTGATGACTTAATTCAAGCTGGCATGATCGGCTTGATTGAAGCGCAACAAAACTATGATGGTACCAAAGGCGCAAGCTTTGAGACGTATGCTGGTATTCGGATTCGCGGGGCAATGTTGGATGACATTCGCCGTGGGGACTGGGTGCCGAGATCGGTTCATAAGAACAATCGAGAAATCAGCAGTGCAATTGCGGAATTAGAGGGTATCCTCAACCGCGACCCGAGTGATGCCGAAGTGGCAAAACACATGGGGCTCAGTTTAGAGCAGTATCACAGTGCTTTAACTGACATTAATTGCTCAAGACTGGTTGGAATTGAAGATTTAGGCGTCTCAGATGATGTAATATCTCCGAATGAAGACTCTCAAGATAATACGCCTTTTCAAGGGGTTGCTGATGAGTCATTCCGCCAAGCTTTGATCGATTCGATAAAACAACTTCCGGAAAGGGAAGGCCTTGTGCTTTCGCTTTATTACGACGAAGAACTCAATTTAAAAGAGATTGGGGAAGTGTTAGGTGTCAGCGAATCTCGTGTCAGCCAAATACTGAGCCAATCTATGCAGCGTTTACGCACTAAGTTAAGTGCTTGGACACAGAACGACTAACAACACTGATCCTATTCAGTGGAGGCTAATTTGAACAAAAACATGAAAATTCTCATTGTTGATGATTTTTCAACGATGCGCCGAATTGTTAAAAACCTACTTCGCGATTTAGGTTTCAACAACACTCAAGAAGCAGATGATGGCTTGACCGCGTTACCTATGCTGAAAAAAGGCGAATTTGATTTCGTGGTAACTGACTGGAACATGCCAGGCATGCAAGGGATTGACCTGCTTAAACACATTCGCGCAGACGCAGAACTTAAGCACCTTCCAGTGCTTATGATCACAGCTGAAGCGAAGCGTGAGCAGATCATCGAAGCTGCGCAAGCGGGTGTTAATGGTTACATTGTGAAGCCTTTCACTGCTGCAACGCTGAAAGAGAAACTTGATAAGATTTTTGATCGCTTATAAGCATCAATAAATTTAGGCACTTCTAGGTAAACACTGACTGATAAGTTATCTGTTTATCTCGATAGCCTAAGCGCACAAAGTATGCGGAGTAAGGCCGAATTCAGGATGATTTCATTAGAACAAGCAAAAAAATTAGTAGAGCTGCTTGAGAACGATGAGCAGCAAAATGCTGATTCTCTTGTGAGAAGCATTTATGAAGATAACTTTAGTCTTCAAGACAATCCAATGCTTCAAGAAATAGGAAGTCTGACACGCGACCTCCACGACTCTTTGACTCAATTCAATTTCGATGAACGCATCAGCGTTATCGCAAATGACGAAATCCCTGATGCAAGGGATCGCCTTCAGTATGTCATTGATAAAACGGAAGTTGCGGCAAATAAGACGATGGACGCTGTCGATCGCTGTATGCCAATCGCAGACAACCTACACGAGTGTTTACTTCAAGTAAGGCCTCAATGGAATGAACTGATGCATGGCCGCATTGAGCTGGCACAATTTAAAGCTTTATGTCACCGCATTGATGGATTGCTTGTCCAAGTAGAAGGCGACAGTACTGAACTACGCGGACAATTGACTGAAATCTTGATGGCTCAGGATTTCCAAGATTTAACTGGGCAGATAATCAGCAAAGTTATTACCTTGGTGAATGAGGTGGAAGGACGTTTGGTCGAGATTCTCACGGTATTCGGTGCGAATCAAAAAGAGCCAACTCCAGAGTCAGAGAAGAAAGCATCGATTGCGCCTGAAGGTCCAATTATGAACCCAGAAGAGCGCGAAGACGCTGTCGCATCTCAAGATGAAGTCGACGATTTGTTATCCAGTCTTGGATTTTAAAGGTAACGTATGAGCTACGATTTAGACGAAGATATTCTTCAGGACTTTTTAGTCGAAGCAGGAGAGATCCTTGAACTCCTATCAGAACAACTGGTAGAGCTTGAGAATAACCCTGACGACAAAGACCTATTAAATGCTATTTTCCGTGGTTTCCATACAGTAAAAGGTGGTGCTGGTTTCCTAGCATTAACTGAGCTGGTGGATACTTGTCATGGTGCTGAGAATGTGTTCGACATTCTGCGAAACGGCCAACGCAGCGTAACATCAGGTTTGATGGATACCATGCTGCAGGCGCTAGATACAGTCAATGTACAGTTTCGCGCCGTGCAAGATCAGGAACCTTTAGTGCCAGCCGACCAATCTTTATTGGATGAACTTCACCGTCTCTGTAAACCAGAGTCTGCGGATGAAGTGGCACCAGTAGAAGCGCCTGCACCTATTATCCCTGAACCTGTTGTTGCAGCGCCTGAGCCTGTTATTGCTCCGGAACCTACTGCTGAAAGCTCAAACATCAATGCATCTTCAGTCGATGATATCTCTGAAGATGAGTTTGAACGCTTGCTTGATGAGCTTCACGGTAAAGGTGGTTCACCAACAGCGCCTTCTGCACCAACACCGCCGCCAGCACCCGCTGCACCTCAGTCTGTTGCTGACAGTGGTGATATTACTGATGACGAATTTGAAAAGTTATTAGATGAATTGCACGGTGCGGGTAAGAGCCCGACAGCGGCAAGTTCAACGCCTCCTCCACCGCCAACGCCGCCAACGCCGCCAGCAGCACCCGTTTCGGCGATGTCTGAAGGCGATGATCTGATGACTGACGAAGAGTTCGAGAAGTTACTTGACCAACTACATGGCTCAGGTAATGGACCTTCGATTGAAGAATTGGATGCCGCGACTAAGCCAGCAGAAGTTAAGGCAGTAGCACCTCAAGCTGCGCCTAAACCTGCTGCGCCAGTTGCCGTTAAAGCTGAGCCAAAACCGAGCGCTCCAGCAAAAGCTGAAGTTAAAGTGCCGGCTAAGAAGCAACAAGCTGAAGCGACAGTTCGTGTTGATACATCAACACTGGACACCATCATGAACATGGTGGGTGAACTGGTATTGGTGCGTAACCGACTAGTCAGCCTAGGCCTCAACAGCAACGACGAAGAAATGTCGAAAGCTGTCTCTAACTTAGATGTTGTTACTGCAGACCTTCAAGGTGCGGTAATGAAGACTCGTATGCAGCCGATCAAGAAAGTATTTGGTCGCTTCCCACGAGTTGTCCGTGACCTTGCTCGTAGCTTGAAGAAAGACATCGTTCTTGAAATGCGTGGCGAAGAAACGGACCTTGATAAAAACTTAGTAGAAGCACTTGCTGATCCCCTGATTCACTTGGTGAGAAACTCTGTCGATCATGGTATTGAAATGCCAAACGACCGTGTTGCTGCGGGTAAATCACAAACGGGTAAAGTGATTCTGTCTGCCTCTCAAGAAGGTGACCACATTGAACTGGCTATCGTTGATGACGGTGGCGGTATGGACCCTGATAAGCTTCGTGCTATCGCGGTTAAACGTGGCCTGATGGATGAAGATGCAGCGTCTCGCTTATCAAATAAAGAGTGTTTCAACCTGATTTTTGCTCCTGGCTTCTCAAGCAAAGAGCAGATCTCGGATATCTCTGGTCGTGGTGTGGGCATGGACGTTGTGAAAACAGCGATCAACACACTGAACGGCTCTATTGATATTGATTCAGAAATGGGACAGGGCACCAAGATCACCATCAAGGTTCCACTAACCCTAGCGATTCTACCAACCTTGATGGTCGGTGTTGCCGGTCATCCATTTGCATTGCCATTGGCTTCTGTAAACGAGATCTTCCACCTAGATTTAAGCCGCACAAACGTGGTTGATGGCCAGCTGACGATTATCGTTCGCGATAAGTCTATTCCGTTGTTCTACTTGCAAAACTGGCTTGCTCCTAAAGCGGGTATTGTTGAGCTGCGTAAAGGGCACGGCCATGTTGTTATCGTACAACTTGGTAGCCAACGTGTTGGTTTTGTTGTCGATACGCTTATCGGTCAAGAAGAAGTCGTGATCAAGCCGCTTGATAAGCTTCTGCAAGGCACGCCAGGAATGGCAGGTGCGACAATTACAAGTGACGGACACATAGCATTGATTCTAGATGTGCCGGACTTGTTGAAGCAGTACGCAGCTGCGTCAAGAATTTAATTTAAGGATAAATATGGCGATTAAAGTATTAGTCGTTGATGATTCGAGTTTCTTTCGTCGTCGCGTTAGCGAGATCATCAACTCAGAGGCTCGCCTAGAAGTCATTGATGTAGCAGTAAACGGTAAAGAAGCCGTTGAAAAAGCGAAACAGCTAAGACCTGACGTAATCACGATGGATATTGAAATGCCTGTCATGGACGGTATCACTGCCGTTCGTGAAATCATGGCCGCGTCTCCAACGCCTATTTTGATGTTTTCATCGTTAACGCATGATGGAGCGAGAGCAACGTTAGATGCGTTAGATGCAGGTGCTCTCGACTTCCTTCCTAAGAAGTTTGAAGACATTGCACGTAACCGCGACGATGCAGTTGCATTGCTTCAACAGCGTGTGATTCAGATTGCAGCGAAGCGTGCATTTATGCGTCGTGCTCCTATTGCGCCGAGAGCGACTGCGACGACTTCAACATCTACGCTATTGCGCCAGCCGATTTCAACAGCAGCTTCGACTTCGACAGCGAAGCCTGCGGTTGCATCAACGGCGAAATTCAGAGCGTCAGGTAAGAAGTATCAATTAACAGCCATTGGTACTTCGACTGGCGGCCCTGTTGCTCTACAGAAGATTTTGACTCGCATCCCTGCACACTACCCACATCCAATTGTGTTAGTTCAGCATATGCCAGCAACATTCACAGCGGCTTTTGCTAGTCGCTTGAACACCTTGTGTAAGATTGAAGTTCGCGAAGCGCAAGACGGTGATGTGTTAAAACCTGGCGTGGCGTATCTTGCTCCAGGTGGTAAACAGATGATGGTTGATGGCCGCGCAGGGTCTGCACGTCTAAGAATTATCGATGGCGGCGACCGCATGAACTACAAGCCTTGTGTGGATGTCACATTCGGCTCTGCAGCGAAGATCTACGGCGACAAAGTGTTGTCTATGATCCTGACTGGTATGGGCGCAGATGGTCGAGAAGGTTCGCGTATGTTGAAAACTGCGGGCTCGACAATTTGGGCACAAGACGAAGATAGCTGTGTTGTATATGGTATGCCTCAAGCTGTAGCAAAAGCTGGCATTTCTACTGAAGACCTCCCTCTAGACCGTATCGCGGAAAGGATCTTGGTCGAAGTTGGGTTAGCTTAGGTAAATCGAAATGATTGTTTGGAGTGTTGCAAACCAAAAAGGTGGTGTTGGTAAAACGACCACGACCGTGACTCTAGCAGGTTTACTTGCGTTGAAGGGGCACCGTGTTCTGTTGGTTGATACTGACCCACATGCATCACTGACCACCTATCTGGGTTACGATTCAGATACGGTGGAATCGAGCCTGTTTGATCTGTTCCAGCTGCGTGAATTTAACGCGCAGACGGTAAGACCTTTGCTTTTACAAACGGAAGTCGAAGGTATCGATATTATCCCTGCGCATATGTCTTTGGCGACATTAGACCGTGTAATGGGAAATCGAAGCGGCATGGGGTTGATCTTGAAGCGTGCTTTGGCCGCTTTAAAAGATGACTACGACTATGTGTTGATCGATTGCCCGCCAATTCTTGGTGTGATGATGGTCAATGCATTGGCTGCTAGCGATCGTATATTGATTCCGGTACAGACTGAGTTTTTGGCGATGAAGGGCTTAGAGCGCATGATTCGCACTTTGACCATCATGCAGAAGTCTCGCAAAACACCGTTTAAGGTTACGATTGTCCCAACGATGTACGACAAGCGAACCAAAGCCTCACTGCAAACATTAACGCAGCTCAAAGATGATTACCCAAACCAAGTTTGGACGTCTGCTGTGCCGATTGATACCAAGTTTCGAGATGCGAGCCTAAAGCGCTTGCCAGCCTCTCATTTTGCATCGGGTAGCCGTGGTGTATTTGCTTATAAACAGTTGCTTATTTATCTCGAAAGGTTGGCGATAAATGAGCGCGAATAAAGAATCAACATTGGCGCAGCCAAGTCTCTCCAGTGAACAAGCACTGGATGATTATTTTACTGCGCTGTTAGGTGATGAAAGCTTTGAATCTGACGATTTTTTTGTTGACGAGTCGAGCGACGAATCACAATCTGAAGAGCCAGAGCCAGAGCCAG